>VFFS01000045.1 GCA_009392815.1 SAR202 cluster bacterium | reverse complement strand
CGACTTTGGCTCCCTCACTGGCGAACAGTTCTGCTGCAGCGCGTCCCATGCCAGAGGTACCACCTGTAATGACTGCTACCTTTCCTTCTAATCTATTTTTCGACATTCTTTACCTGCTTTAATTTTGTGAGTGAGTTTCAATATGGGAAGCGACGACTTCCAAATTAAAGTTGTATCATTGAACTTTGTGACTTTAGACCAAATTACTCTTTAAAAGATATACATTAGCAGATGATTAATAGAATA
The DNA here is from genome assembly GCA_009392815.1 of SAR202 cluster bacterium. GTDB lineage: Bacteria > Chloroflexota > Dehalococcoidia > Lucifugimonadales > UBA826. Next base: position 90,046 of record VFFS01000045.1, on the reverse strand, counting down.
AAGGTTTACTTACTATATGTTGCAGGTTTCATATTTCTTGGCCTTGGAATAGCTGGTTATGTTCTTCCTGGTCTTCCTGGTACGATTTTTCTGATTCTTTCAGCGGGATGTTTTGTCAGGTCTAACGACCGTATGTATCGTTGGGTTACGGAGCATCGGATATTTGGAAAACCGGTCAAGAGATTTTTGGAGACTGGTGGAATGCCTCTGAGGGCGAAACTTATTTCAATAAGTTGCATTTGGATTTTTAGTGCAATATCAGTATTTCTCACTGACTATGACGCGCTTTTTTATCTGTTTAAGGGCGCAGTTGTGTTCCTAGCAATTGTCGGAACTTGGTATATTTTGTCTAGGCCTACAGTACGATCCTAGGATATAGGACTTTAGGCCTAGACAGGATGTGAATCTATCATGTCATCAGTAGTGAGTTGGGACACCTATAGAACAGATATTTGAATCTGGGGATCGGCTTCGCCACGTTCTAAGGCTTTCATTATGGAATCTGCGAGCAATTTGGCAGACTCAGGACTGAGCTCGACAGCGACTCTTGCTCCAACTCCTCTATCTTCGTTCACAAAGTCTATATTGACAGCATATTCCCACGGCGCGTTGAATGGATGGTCATATGAGACATTTGCATTCTTAAGTGGAAACCAACCTTCTCTGCCTTTGGCACTTCCTTCCATATCGGCTTTCTCACATATCATTGTGCACATGTATGTTTCCCCCTTCTTTTAACCTAATTGCTTTCCTAAGAAATTGAACATTTTGTCCCATCCGTCCACCGCAGAACTTTGATGATAGATTGGGCGATCAAAATAAAAAAATCCATGCCCTGCCTCTGGGTACCTATGAAATTCAATATCTTTTCCCGCTGCTTCTAATTCCTTTTCGTGCTGATTAACTTGTTCTGGAGTTGGGCTTTGGTCTAGATCGCCAAACAATCCTAGCAGTGGTACGTTTAGATCTTGAGTGTACGAATTTGGTGAGATTGGTTGTTTATCGGTAAGCTGGTCATCAGACATGATCACATTCCCACCCCAGCATTCTACTATCGCGTCAAAGCAGTCTAATCTGCAACCTGCTAGGAACACATGCCTTCCCCCGGAACAGGTTCCAAAGGCTGCGACCTTACCATTAGAACTGGGTAGTGAACGAACATATTTTGCCGCGGCCTCCAGATCTCCCATGACTTGGTCATCTGAAACTCCCCCATCCGCTCTTACAGCAGCAGCGACATCTTCAGGTGTACCGTGTGCTTCTCTGCAATATAGGTCTGGGGAAATAGCTAGATATCCGTGATGGGCAAGTCTACGAGTAAATTCACGGTATAGTTCATCCCATCCTGGTAAATGATGGGCAAGAACTACTGCAGGAAATGGGCCAGGGCCCATAGGCCTCGCAAAATATGTGTTGATTGCGTCACCATTTGTCCCGCTTATGGTGATTGTTTCTGCGATCATTCCTTCGTATTGATCAGTCGTATACATGTTAAATTCTCCTGTACGGTATTTATGGTTCTATTGGAAAACTGCAGATCCAGCGCCGCCGCCTGCAGCGATTGACTCCCCTGTTATCGCTGAAGCTTTTGGTGAAGCGAGGAAAGCCGCCAGAAATGCTACTTCCTCAGACTCCACTATCCTTCTTATATCTATCCCAGCACTGGCAGCTTCCTCCACCTCTTTAATTGAAACGTTTTTCTCCTTAGCCTGTGCTTGATTCATCGGGTCTGTTCTCTCTGTTCTGGTAGCGCCCGGATGGATGATATTTACATTTACTCCCTGTGGCCCTAACTCGTTTGATAGCGTTTTCGTGAAGTGACTTAGCGCCAGGTTTCTCATTCCGCTTATAGCGCCTCCACTACGGGCTGCAAGGCCCCCGATATTTATTATCCTTCCCCAGCCCCCCTCTTTTAGAAAAGGTTCAGCGGCCTTGGCTACTCTCATGTAGCCAACTACTTTTGTGTCAATGTCTGCAAGTAATTCGTCAGGGTCGGCAGTATTTAATGGACCCATTACTAGGCCACCTGGGGCTGCCGCATTGTTAACTAATATGTCTATTCCACCAAGGTGGTCAGCGGCGGCCGATATAAATGATTCTACTGACGCGGTGTCTGTTGTATCTGCCACTACTGTCAGTATGGATTTGCCCGTTTCATTTAAAATATCCGCGGAAGCTTGATCCAAAGAATCCTTATTCCGACCACATATAGCAATCTCCACTCCCTCAGTTGCCAGAACTATTGCGATTGATTTTCCTATTCCCCTGCTGCCGCCTGTAATAACGGCACGTTTTCCGCAAAGATCGAGATCCATACTGCCAACTCCGTGTTTCTCTTATTCGCCTTCCATTGCTCTTAGAACTTTTTCGCCCTCATTCTTCCAATAGGAATATAGAATCGTTATGTCTGTTCCTAGAGAGAAATGCCTGACACCCATGTCAAGGTATTCCTTCATTTCATCAGCTGACTGAATTTCTGCACGTGGTGGAACCCCCATTTTGAGAGAAACTTCAAAGGTCTTCTTTTTTGCTTCTGCAACCTCTGGGTCATTCATTTGTCTGGGTTTTCCAACGTTCATTGAGTAGTCTGCTCCCCCCCACTGTGTCATCTCAACCCCTGGTTCCGACAATATTTCTTCGAGGTTATCCACAGCACCTTTCTTCTCAATCATGAATGCTAGAACGACGTCACCCAGTGCGTCTACGTACTCGGGTGATCCTCCGTATCCCATATAGGAATTTCTTCTTGTTGCTACTCCGTACAAGCCACCTTGGTCCGGGTGATCCGCTCTTGCGGCCTTAATACAGTCTCTTACTTCCTCAATACTTCTCACATCCGTGAAAAGAATACTTTCGAATCCTGCTCCTATTCCCCTCTGGGCTAAAAACGGCATAAGGCTTTGATCAATCTTGAACATTGATCCTAGGTTATGAAGCTCTGCTGCCCTAACCATATTGTCGAGGTCGTGTAAGTCGGATGGACCATACTCCGCTACAAATTCCACGTAGTCATAAATTCCTGTATGTCCAAGGGCTTCTATCTCAGATGGCCAAACACTGTGTATGTGGGTGCTAAGTGTTGGTGTGTCTGAATTTAATTTTTCCCGTATAGAGTTTGCTCTCATTATTTTTAACTCCCCTAGCTATTGTTTTCCGGTTAACTGCTTCGAACTTGACATATTAACCCTCACTATTTTGTGAGTTTCGCAAGGGTATCAAAAGCAGACAATGATTCATACTTTTTCACATATATTCAGCATCTCCGATACTTAGCGATTTAGATACATAGCTAACTTTCATGCAGACATTTTCCTAAAGACTTACTATAATTTGGGGCATGTGCGACAAGGAGCAGCAATATTTCTGCATCTAAAAATGGATCTCAGACCCGTGTGGTACCACTCCAGTTTTTGGTGGTTGTCATCGTTAGTTTGGTGCTTTTCGTCTATATTTCAGCCGCCGCAGCCACGTCACAGATAGAGGATAGATCTAACAATATCGGTGGTTCGGTTGATAAACAGCGCTGGGAGCAAGCTGCTTTGTGGGCATGTCCCCTTCATTGAGGTTTAGGTAAAGGTAAAATGGTTTGAGTCAAATAACTGCGGGCCAATCCGACGGGAATAGAACTTTCTACAAGCATTACGCTTGGGTGATCGTTATTATCATTGCAGGAATGCAGATAGTTGGAACATCTATCAGAATGTCTTTTGGCGCTTTCGTTGACCCATTGGAAGAACAGTTTGGTTGGAGTCAAGGGAATATAAGCACTACCTATGCCATATGCAGCATAGTTACTGCTGTAGTTTCTCCATGGGCTGGGAATCTGGGCGACAGATACGGGGCTAAGAAGGCGATGCTAGCAGGGGTTGGTTTGTTTTTCGTTGGAATGCTGGCGACAGCATTCGTCAAAGAATACTGGCACTTCTGGGTTACCTATGGGGTAGTGCTGGGTGTTGCACAAGCCATATTTCTTGTTCCATTGATTCCCGCGGCAATGATTTGGTTTCGTAGACATCTTGGGTTAGCTATGGGACTCATTATGGCTTCTTGGGGCTTAGGTCCCGCCCTTGCTACTCCATTGGTTGCATTCATGGTAGAGGAAATTGGATGGCAAAATTCCTTTATATATATAGGAGTTATCTCGACTTTATTAATGCTGATTATGATATTCGTTTTCAGGAACAGGCCTGCGGATAAGTCTCTTGTAGCCTACGGCACGCTCGAAGGGGACCCTCCTTTAAGTGAAAAAGCTCCGCCGCTTGAGCTTCTTAATGAATTCAAGGGTCACATGAAACGAACTGCTGCCTACTGGAATCTAAGTTCTATTCATTTTTTGGGATGTGTAGGTCATGCAGTAATACTCATCTGGATTATACCTATGGCTACTGACAGCGGAATGACTTTGGTCAGGGCCTCGATGATTTTTACTCTAATGTCGGGGGTCAGCATACTAACAAGGCTGACTACTCCGGTTCTTTGTGAGAGATATGGCGTCAGAAGCGTTATGACCATCTTTTATGTTTTGCAGGGAGCCCCTGTGATATTCCTGTTTTGGGGAGATGTACAGATGGCATTTTATTTATTTGCCGTTACTTTTGGTATCGGATATGGGGGAGAGACAGGTGGATTTCCAATTCTGAACAGAAAATATTTTGGACATGCTCCTATGGGTGGAGCCCACGGATTTCAGATGTTAGGGGCAGGTATTGGAATGGCTTTGGGTGGATGGGTAGGGGGGCCCGTTTATGACATATTCGGGAATTATAACTGGGCCTTGGTTGTTTCGATCGTTGCTAGTATCGGTGGTGCTGTTAGCATCGTATTACTGGAGAACCCGGCCAAGCTTCTTATACCGGACTGGCAAAAATCCGAGGAAGATTTTAATAGGATGTCTGCTTCCAATTCAGCAGATTAATGTAGGGAAGGCCTAGGAAAATGACAAATAGACAACGCGTAGACGAGCTTGTAAACAAGACAGCCGTGGAAATGGTTTCTTTGATAAAAGACAAACATATTTCTGCTAAAGAATTGATGGAGGCTCATCTGGACCATATCGCCAGAGTGAATCCAAAAGTTAACGCGATAGTTACTTTGCGGCCTGAGTTGGGAATCGAAGGGGCCGAACAAGTGGATAAGGCAATTGCCAAAGGCGATCAACTCGGTGTGCTTGGGGGACTTCCAGTGGCCCATAAAGATCTGGTTCCAACTAAAGGTATACGTACCACCTACGGATCCCCCCTATACGCTGATTTTGTACCAGATTATAGTGCTTTGATTGTGGAACGTATTCAGCAAGCTGGAGCAATCACTATTGGTAAAACCAATACTCCGGAATTCGGGGCTGGGTCTCAGACCTTCAACGAAGTGTTTGGTGAAACTCTTAATCCATACGACACATCCAAAACCTGTGGAGGTAGCAGCGGAGGTGCGGCTGTAGCACTGGCTACTCGAATGTTACCCATAGCTGATGGGAGTGATACTGGAGGCTCTCTTAGGAATCCTGCCAATTTTTGTAATGTGATTGGCTTTAGGCCTTCACCAGGTAGAGTTCCAACGTTTCCATCCAAAGTGGGTTGGGGTCCTATTTCGGTGCAGGGACCTATGGCAAGAAACATAGATGACTGTGCCCTTCTTTTATCTGCTATCGCAGGTGAGGATTCCCGTGTGCCGATTTCGATTACCGAGTCAGGTGAGAGGTTTTTGGAACCACTTGAAAGAGACTTCAAAGGTGTGAATATAGCATGGAGTCCTTCTCTTGGAGGACTTCCAGTTGATCCAAGTACCAGTGCCGTGTTGGAATCTCAGAGACATATTTTTGGAGAATTAGGATGTAACGTTTTTGAGGCGGACCCAGATTTCACCGATGCTGATGAACTTTTCTTGATATGGAGGGGTTGGGGAAGAGAAATAAGTCAAGGGGAACATCTAAGAAACAACCGGGACAAGCTTAAAGACACCATGGTATGGGATATAGAGCAAGGTGTGAATTTGACTGGACCCCAAGTGGGTTGGGCTGAAGCAAAAAGGATGGAATTATTTCAACGAATGCATACCTTTATGGATGAGTATGAATTCTTGATATGCCCTGTTAGTCAACGACCTCCGTTCAATGTTGAACAACGTTGGGTCACAGAAATTAATGGTATAGAGATGGAAAATTTTATATCTTGGATGAAATCTTGTTATTACATAACGGCTACTGGTCATCCCGCTATTTCAGTCCCATGTGGGTTTACGCCTGATGGGTTACCTGTAGGTATACAAATAGTTGGTCGCTATAGAGATGATTTTGGAGTTCTTCAGCTGGCAAAAGCTTTTGAGCGGGCTACGGGTTTCTGGAAGGAGATGCCAGCCGTTTGTGACTAGAGCGACTGACATACCTTCATTCCGTTGGGAATTCGGGTATGCTGATGTACAGATGGCTGCAGAGAAGTGTTTTACATTCGGCTTGAAAGAGGATTCTTATGAAAATTACGAACGTTAAAGTAGACATGTTTGATTGGGAAACAGAAGTTTGGAAAACTGGTGTTGGTACCACTTTTGGTAAAACACAGCAGCTCGGTGTAGTGACGATAGAAACAGATGAAGGTGTTTCGGGCAACGCATTTTTAGGATCATCAAGGGTGGGAGCAAATCATTTTGCGCCGGGTCTTATCGAATTTATCAAGCCCATTATTATGGGTCGCAATCCTCAAGACATAGGTTCTATTTGGTGGGATCTATGGAAGATGAATAGGTCTGTTTCAACATACGTGATTGGAGCGATAGATATCTGCCTCTGGGACATAAATGGGAAGATCGCGAATCAGCCGATTCATAGACTTCTTGGGACCTGTAAAGAAACCGTGCCCGTATATTCGAGCACCGCGTATCATGAAACCAAGGAAGAATATGCGGAGGAAGCAATAAGATTCAAGGAGATGGGTTGGACCGCTCATAAGATTCATCCTCATGGGAACCCGATGTATGACATTGAGATATCGAAGGCAGTTCGTGATGCTGTTGGCGACGACATGAAACTGATGTTGGATTCTATGTGGGCTTACCAATACGAGGATGCAATGCGGGTAGGTAGAGCTATAGAGGATCTTAATTTCTACTGGTACGAGGATCCGTTAGTAGAGGAAGATTTATATAATTACGTCAAGCTTCATCAGAAGCTGGATATACCGATAATGTCAACGGAATATGCTCCAGGGCGATACTATGGTATGACTCAGTGGATTACTCAATACGCAACAGACATACTTCGTGGTGATGTTGCAGTTACCGGTGGTATTACCCCAATGATTAGGCTCTGTCATCTTGCCGAGGGATTCAACATGAAATGTGAAATACATCATGGTGGTAATTCCTTAAACAATGTTGCTAATCTGCATATAACAATGGCTGTCCCAAACTGTGAGTTTTTCGAATTTTTTCCTTGCACTGGTGCGAACATGTTTGGACTTGCTGAGGACATACAATTCGATGGGGGATATGTCCATGCTCCAAACAAGCCAGGACTGGGATACGAAATAGATTGGGATCTACTACACAAAGGCTATAACGGAACCGCTGAATAATAATTTGCTACTACTTACGGAAATTAATATTCCTGGGAAAGGTTGTTTAAAATAGGTCTCCGCATCAGTATGCCTCGGATTCAGACTCTGGATTCATGGAGAGCGTATCGCAACTATAGGTTTCTTTGGACGGCCAATTTTTTTGGAAACACGGCTCAGTGGCTCCAACTATTAACGCTTGGCTGGCTGGTAAAGCATCTCTCCGAAGGTGGCTCTAACTCGGCGCTATTAGTTGTTGGTGTTGGTGGGACAGCAGCTCTTCCAGGGATACTTATAGGCCCATGGGGTGGAGTCATTGGGGACCGGCTAGACCGACGCAAACTCATGATTTGCATAGAAATCTTCATGGCATTACTTGCCCTGTCTTTTGCATGGCTAGTGAGAATGGATTTGGTGGAAGTGTGGCATGCATTTGCTTATGCTTTTCTGGCTGGAAGTTGTGAGTCTATTAAGATGCCCGTAAGGCAAGCACTTATTGCTAACACAGTGCATTCTGACTCTCTAAGCAATGCATATGCGACTAATGTTTTGACTATTCCTGGAACTCGAATGATAGGACCATTTGTGGGGGGTATTATCGTTGCTTCACTCGGGTTTTTCTGGAATTTTACAATCGAGGCCATGCTGTATTTGGGCGTAGCAGCGGCTCTTATACCAATGAAAACACCATTCAAGCAGGCTAAATTTGATCCTGCACCCGGTATTATCGGTTTTTTTGCGGATATGGTAGATGGTTTCAAATACTTATGGAAAAAACAAAGAGTTCTTGCGTTGATGATTGGTTTGTCCTCAGCGCCGAATATAGTTTGCCATCCTGTTCTTTTCCTTTTGCCAATGTTTACCGCAGTTGTCCTTCAGCAAGGCCCTGATTTTGGTGGCTATTTTATGGCTGTTAATGGAGCAGGGGGCCTTGCAATGGTATTTTTGCTTTCGGCTTTCGGATTCCCGAAAAAAAGAGGAATGGCTTGCCTTATTGCAGCCTTAGCTAGTGCAGTTTTGACCCTTGCGCTGAGTCAGTCCATTTGGATGCCTCTGGCATTTATTGTGTTGGCATTTTTTGGAGCTACACAGACGATGTTTAGAACGACAAACGGGGTTCTAACACAAATTTTGACTGATGATGAATACAGAGTCAGGGTTACCAGCGTTTATAGAATCGTGATGGGGATGGTGATTTTTTTTAGTTTGGCAATAGGCTGGTTTGCCGACTCTACATCTCCGCGTTGGGCATTGGCTGCAATGGGTCTTTTTGGGATTATTATTTCCCTGATTTTTCTCATGGGTTCAAAAAGGATAAGAGAGCAAGAATAACTAAGTTACCCTGATCTATGGGCATGTGAAGATATCATCTCCGGATTCCATAAATGGCCTGGTAGTGGCCAATTCTGGACTTCGCATCGTTCCATCCATTCCTTATATGAATTAAGCATTTCCTTGAACCGGTCATTTTCTCCATCAATAAGGTTTGATAACTCTGTCCGGTCTTCTAGCATGTTATATAACTCCCAGTTATGACCGACTTCGCTGACTAATTTCCACTCTCCATATCTCATGGCTTTGCTTCCCTCATGTTCCCAATAAATTGGGTCTTTTCTTTCCCATGAATCTGACTCAATTGCTTGCATGAAACTGCGTCCTTCTAGAGGCTTGGTGGCGTTGCCATTTATTTCTGAGGGATACCTAGCGTTGGCTGCCTCATAAATGGTGGCGGATATGTCGATAATGTGGGTTGCTTCGCTGATTATTGATGGTTTGGAAATTTTTTCCGGCCAGCTCAAGATAAACGGTGTCGAAATCCCTCCCTCATGGGTCCATCTTTTGAATCTGCGAAATGGAGTGTTACTGGCGTTTGCCCAGGCTAGGTCATAACTCATGAAAGTTGTATCGGGGCCAGGTTCGATATCCTTCCTGTTGCCGACAGTCACGGGTCTACCATCTCTTGTTGGAGATGAATATTGTGATGGATCAGGTCTATTGGTATCTTCAGCAAGAAATTCAGCACATCCACCATTGTCGGACAAAAACATAATCACCGTATTCTTGTCTTCACCAAGTTCTTTCAATTTACTCACTATTTTTCCGATTCCCTGGTCCATTCGATCGATCATGGCGGAGTATGTCGCCATCCTTGAGTCTTCCCATTCTTTGTCTTGAGCTTCTTCCCAAGGGCGTGAAGAAGAATCTCGGGGAGAAATGTCCCAATTTTTATCAACAATTCCCATACCTTTCTGTTCTTCATGTCGATTTTTTCGTAGAGAATCCCATCCTCTACTGTAAGTTCCTCTATATTTAGCTATATCTTCCTCAAGAGCATGAAGTGGCCAATGTGGGGCTGTGTAGGCAACGTGCAGAAAAAAAGGATTATCTTCGGCTGATGCTTTCGTTATCATTGAGATAGCGTTTTCGCTGATTGCATCTGTAAGATAGAAGTCGGGTGGGTCAATGTCGATAAGTGTTTCGTTTTCCATCAATGTTCTAGGATGAAAAAAATTAGCTGCTCCGGCAACTATTCCATAGAACTGATCGAATCCCCTTTGAATTGGTGTCGGATGCCGCTGGTCCCCTGGATTCCAAGTGTTTTCATCCAACAGGTTGTAGGATCCTCCTACATGCCATTTTCCAGACATCAGTGTTGTATATCCGTTTGTTTTGAGGACTTCAGCTATAGTGGCGCAGTCGTTGTTTAAATAACCTTGGTATGCCGGTATTCCCATATCATTAACCATGTGGCCGATCCCAGTTTGCTGAGGATTCAAACCCGTTAGTAATGCGGCTCGTGATGGGCAGCATCGAGCGGAGTTGTACATTTGAGAAAATCGCAACCCATTTTTGGCCAAAGAATCAATGTTGGGGGTGTCTATTTCAGAACCGAAACAACCCAGATCGGAATATCCCATATCGTCGGCTAGGATCAAGATAAAATTTGGACGCGTATTCATTAAATTCACCATGATTAACAAAATAAAATAGTCGTGGAAATACTGATATAAATATAGATTAGTTTTTTTGGCTAATCACTAATATTCTCCTGTATTTTTTTGATACATTAGTGGACTGACCGATAATATTGCATTAGTATTAGGGAATCTCAATTCCTGCATTTTATTGCGAATTGCTTGCGTGATTAAACTAAATTGTTCTTTAAGTTGCTGTAAATCTATCGTTACCGAAAGTCATAAGAAATTGCTTATTTTTCTATCTGTTAATTCATCTGCACGGGTATTCAACTAATGGTAGGTGATGAAGATACGGGGTCTTCGTATAAGACGGACTCTTCCCCAAAAGGACGTTACTACGGCTGGTATCTGATTCCAGTTTTTGGAACAGTAATGCTGGTTGCCACTACACCCTTGTTTCATGCAATGGGGATATGGGCGGTCGCCATGGAGAACGCCTTTGGATGGAACCGTACCAAGCTCTCATTGGCATTAACTTTTACCAGAGTCGAAGGGGGAATACTTGGTCCTCTGGAGGGTTATCTAATTGATAAGTTTGGAACCCGACGCATGGTGCTTATTGGCATGTTGATTATGGCCGTGGGCTGGATAATTTTTAGCCGTATCAATCATCTTTTTGTTTTCTATCTTGCCTACCTGGTTATTGCGCTCGGTCAAGGACTGGGTAGTTGGCTAGCTCTGAATACAATGATTAATAATTGGTTTGTGAGAAGAAGGTCAATGGCAATGGGCCTGGGAAACTCTGTTTCCAGACTTGGATCATTACTTTTGGTTCCTTTTTTGGCTTGGCTAATGGATCCAGACTTTCCAGAAAGATTTGGATGGAGTAATACATCACTTGTATTAGGGATCGTTTTAATTTTGGTGGCTTTTCCTATTACGAGATTAATCAGAAATAAACCGGAAGAATATGGTCTTTTGCCCGATGGGGATACTCCTGAAGAGGCTATGAAACATAAAGAGGAGGCAATAAAAGCTGGGACAGAACAAATCGATTTTACCGTTTCTCAGGCTCTAAAGGAGCCATCGTTTTGGCTTATTAGTTTTGGCCATGGGTTCACATCTATGGTCTTGCTTGCCTTGATGCTTCACCTTGCTCCGATGATGACGGATGAAGGGTATAGCATACAGACCGCAGCCTATGTCGTATCTGGATACACTGGAGTGTCGATGATATTTCAACTAATTGGGGGGTACGTTGGGGACCGTGTTCCTAAAAATGTGGCTCTTATGGTATTCACCATGTCCCAGGCATTAGGGGTTCTATTGTTGACTTTTGGACCCCCAACCCTATTAGTGGCCTACGGCTTTGCCCTATTGTTTGGTATTGGCTTTGGTGGTCGAAATCCAATTTCTGCCGCGATTAGAGGGGATTATTTTGGCAGGAAGAATTTTGGAAAGATAATGGGTATTTCCCAAGTTCCTATGAATGTACTGTTACTTATTGGGCCCGTTTTTGCAGGTTTTATGAGGGACTGGAAAGGTGATTACACTATTGCATTTGGTGTTCTAGGAGTGCTCTGCATGTTTGGAGGAATTTGTTTTTTCTTTGCGAAAAAACCTAGCTCTCCAAATACATCTGTTGTTGGCTCCTAGGTCGCGCTAGCAGTCGTACCAGTGTTGGCTACATCGAGACATTCTGCTACCAACTGGTAGGATCGTTTTCGGTGACCAAAGTCGTAACAGTTTGAGACTATTCCCAGGTCGTTGGTTTTGTATCGGTTAGCTGCCTTTAATATTCCGTCCCTTACCTGTTCGGGATCCCCCTCAATGTAGCTTCGTGTTTCATATTTCAAATACTCTTTCGCATGGGTGTCCAAAGGCCAGTTAATAGCCTCATCTGGAGGCAATAAGCCATGTGTAGATAATCCCAGGCGAGATATAATTTTGTTCATATTTCTCGATGAACCAATGTAGTGAGCTTCCTCTTCAGTTGGAGCGCAGATCACCTGGAGTCCAACGTTTAGTTGGGGTTCCGAGAGGTATGATGAAGGTTTAAATTCATTTCTGTACATATCACATATTTGTGGTCCGTATTCGGAGGTGTTTCCAAAGAAGTCGGCAAAGCTGAAAGGCAACCCCATCTCTGCAGCCAAGCGAGCGCTATAGTCACTTGAACCCAATAACCAAATATCTGGAGATGAATTTGTTTCTGATCCGGGATGAGCAACGATCCCCGACAATGGGTTACCTTCCTTTATGCCACCGTTTAAAAACTCAGTTAGATCTCTAACCATTTGTGGAAAATCCTGATACACATCCATCGTAGGTCGCGGATATGTCAGTGCAGCAGCAGTTTTCCTGTCGCTTCCCGGAGCCCTACCTATACCAAGGTCAACGCGATCCGGGTAGAACGAACCTAAAACACTGAATTGTTCAGCAACTTTTAAGGCGGAATAATGACTGAGCATGACTCCCGCGCTTCCCACTCTTATAAAGCTTGTTTTCGCCGCGATTTGACCAATAAGTATTTCCGGACTTGTTCCGGAAAAAGAACTGGAGTTGTGGTGTTCCGCAACCCAGTATCTTGAGTAACCAATCTTTTCAACCCATACGGCAAGTTCCACTGACTCCAGAAGTGCGTCGGCAGAGGTACCCCCTTTGCGTACTGGAGATTGATCCACGACAGTGAGTTTTATTTCTTGTTGATTTGTCATTTTGGCGAACCAAAGCATAGCAGAATACAAGACGATTGATCCAAGTGGAGTAGAATCAATGTTTGTAACTCATAAATTTGGTTCGGCGATCATAGAAATATCATGAAAGAACTTTTGTGAAAGGACATTATTACAATCGAGTTAGAATCTGCTGCCAAAGATAAGCGCAGGCCCGCTGGACTATTTCCCAGTATTTTTAATGTTTTCTTGGCTCTTATATGGGGTGGGAATAACGTCAGTATAAAGGTAGCTTTAGGTTATGGGGCTCCCTTGCAAGTTGGTTGGATGCGGTTCGTTCTGGGCGGCATTGTGACAATTGGATATATGGTGTGGAGAGGCGATTCCTTTCGGGTGGTTTCCAAAGAGATTCTTCCCTTAATGTGGATTTCTCTGCTTTTTGTTGTTCAGATTATGCTCATGAATTATGGTCAGCATTTCACCAGTGCGGGTCATGCCACCGCTCTTAACGCAACTTTCCCGATTTGGGCCGCTATTTTTGCTCATTTTATTGTTCCCTCCGATAGATTACACAGATGGAAGATTGTTGCCATTGTTTTTTCCTATGCGGGAGTTCTTGCGATAGTTATTGGAGATACTGGTTTTGACGGGAACTCGTCAGATGGAGAGACTTTTACCGGTGACTTTATGAGCTTAGCTTCTGCGGCATTGCTTGGGCTAAGGTTGGTTTTGATGTCCAACTTTACTCAAAATATGTCTGAAGCAAAAATGTTACTTAGTCAGCTCGTAGTTGGGACTTTATTTTTTGTTATAGGTAGTTATATTTTTGAGAACCCAACATATTCTTGGGAAACTCGTTTTTGGATAGCGTTACTCTATCAGGGAGTGATTATCGCTGGCTTTGGATTTCTATCAAATGCATGGCTTGTAAAACGATATTTACCTTCAACCGTGACTTTTTTTAACTTTATCCAGCCGGCAGCCGGTGTGACTCTTGCCTGGATTGTGCTTGGTGAGGACCCGGGTAGCGGATTATTGTTGGGATTGCTACTTATTGTTTTGGGTGCTTTAGTACATGGAGGAGAGGCCTATATTAGGGCTAGAAAAGGGTCGTTACATTAGGCACAATGAAGTATCCCTTTTATTGGTGATAATGGAAAATACAGGATTTTAAAAATGAAGATAATTGATGTGGTTAGTGAAGTATTTGAGTGGGAGCGTCCCGGGATATGGAACGGAGGGCACTTCTATGGTCCAGGACGGCTTCACAAAGTTACAGTCAAAACCGACGAAGGCATTGAAGGATATGGGTGGAACGGAGGGACTGCGGCTGAACGCCCCCTCGCTATATTCCCTCCTTTTGTTGAATATTTTAGAGAGCTTTTGATTGGTCGAGACCCTATGGATACACGTGCAATTGCACATGACCTTGGTGAGAAGCACATAAAAATACTAGGGCCAGGTGGCGTGAATACACAGGTTTTGGCTGCGATAAACATAGCTTGTTGGGATATTAAAGGTAAATCCCTAGGCAGGTCTGTACATGATTTGTTGGGTGGTGTCCAGAATCGTATCAGAACATACATAGCGGGTGGCTATTATGCTGAAGGTAAGGGACTCGAGGAATTGCAGGAAGAAGTACTTTTTAACGTTAATGAAATGCACGCTGGAGCTGTGAAAATAAAGATCGGTGACCCTAACCAGGGAGTAGCCGGGGACATGAAGCGTGTGGAAGCAGCCCGTAAAGCAGTGGGTGATGATGTTGTACTTATGGTGGATGCAAACTGTGCTCTTGATTTAGGCACTTCTTTAGAATTTTCTGAGGAGCTGCAAAAATTTGGAGTTTATTGGTTTGAGGAACCCATGCCAATACATAGGTATAAAGAGCATGGGACTCTAAAGGCCGCTTCAGATGTAAAAATTGCAACCGGGGAAAATGGATATCATCTGTCTCATTTTGAAACACTTATGGATCATAATGGTGCGGATATTTTGAATGTTGATGTCACAATATGCCCAGGCTATGACATCGCCAAAGATATTACTGACCTCGCGTTAGAGCGTGGAGTGTCTGTGGCCCCGCACGGATGTCAGGAATTACAACTTCCTCTTGCTGCCGCGATTCCCCATGGAGAATTTCTTGAATATTATCCGGTGGCAGTTGATCCACTAAGAGCTGATATGTTTATGCCTCGTATGGTTCCGGACGATGATGGATATGTAACGGTTCCCGATAGACCAGGTATAGGCTTTGAATTAAACATGGAAGTTTTGAATAAATATAAAGTTGGGTAAATTTTAACTTGAGAAGAGGGAGCAGTGGGATTCCCACAGATTCGACTACGTGGGAGACTATTCCAATAACAGTACATTTTTTGGAACTGACTTCAGAAAAAGAGATACTTACCAGGGAAGTTGATGTTTCTCATGTTCGGATTTATCAAGTTGTAAATCCAGACCCTAGGTTTTCGCAGTGGCTATATCGGAGCGTGGGTCATAGTTGGTATTGGATCGATAGATATTTTTGGAGCTTGCAGCAGTGGAAGAGTCGATTTAGTGACCCTAACGTTACGCTTTGGGTACTGGAGATAGATTCTGGTAATGATTCCCAGATTGCAGGCTATTATGAGCTGGACAGTCAATTCTGTATGGATACCGAGGTGTCTTATTTTGGTCTTATGGACCAGGCAATTGGAAGAGGTTTAGGGTCATATTTACTCGGTGACTGTCTTCATAGAGCGTTTGCACTGGGAGCCGACAGGGTTTGGCTTCACACCTGTACCCTGGACCATCCACGTGCCCTTGCTAATTATGAAGCAAGGGGGATGACTGTGTATAAGACGGTCCAGGACACCCAATTAATTCCTTCCGGCTGGCCGTATCCAACGATAAGAGATTGATCACCTATATTTTTTTGAGTTTGCTCAGCGAACGTAGCTCTTTTGGAGGAGTCATGTTGCTTCCCCGGATCGTATAAGACACCTCTCCAACGTAAATGTCACCGTGGGAATCAACTCCTACACCATGTGGTGCTATAAATTTCCCCGGATCTTCCCCTTCTTCCGGATGTCCTATTCGTGCCAGTTTTTCACCTGATGGGCTGATTATGCTTATATTGTGACCGTGGTTAGGGGGAGTAGGATCCTCCCTGGTGCCACCTGGAAGTTCGCCTATGTATATGTTTCCATCGGGTCCTATAGTTAGTCCGTTAGGCATGAATATGTCATTCCATACATCAAGTACTTTTCCCTCTGTGTCAAACACCTGTACTCGGTGTGCTTCACGATCTGCCACTATTACTCTATCGTCGTTATCAACTGCTATGTTGTGTGGTCGTAGAAATTGGCCAGGCTCTATTCCGGGTTCTCCCCAAGATTTAATGTGCTGGCCTTCAGGAGAATATTTGTGGACTCTGAAATTACCATATCCATCCGTGATAAATATATCTCCATTTTTCTTGGATACCGCAGCATGTGTTGGTCGGTTAAATGGATCACCCTTCCATATTTCGGATGCCTGACCTGGAGTACCTATCGTCATGAGTAGTTCTCCATCACGGGTAAATTTTGTTATCGTGTGAATACCGTCGTCAGCACAATATACAGTGTCGTCAGGGCCTATAAATATACCGTGTGTACGATTGCCGAATATTCCTGCGCCAAAGCCACGTAAGAAGTTCCCATCCCTGTCGAATACCATCACAGGATGGTCTGTATTTCGACTGAACGCGTATATTTCATCTTGAGAATCTACAGCTACTCCAGGAGTTTCTATTAATCTCGCGCCATCTGGTAGTGTAGGCCAGATATCTACAGCTTCATATTTGAAATTTCCACTTCCTACAGTGACGCTCATGTTAAATGCTCCTTGTACTACTTCTGATTGTAGTGTCTTAAAAATGTATATCTAGCGAGTATGAAATGCATTTGTTATAGACGCGAAGATATCACTGCCTTATAGCAGGGTCAATTTACTAGAGGATTATTCAATAGGTATTGATATCTGCAAATAGAGTTCATGGGATTTGAATATAGAACTTATGTTCTAATATAATCACAATAATATGAACTCGGAGCCTAAAAAAATAGCATGCCTTCTGATAACACATTTAGGGATAAAGGATGAGATACGACGCCATCCTGAATTAGCTGATAGAGATCTTATTTTGTACACGCAGAGTGATTCTCGTGTATCTCGTATTTCTAGTGTTCGTCCGGTGGTATTTGATGTATCAAAAAGTGTTAATGATGTTCCTGTAGGTATGCCTCTTGCAGTAGCTACACGTAGATATCCTGATTCAGTTGTTATCCAGGCAAACGTAAGTAGTTATGGAAAAGTATTTGCAGAAATCGTGTCTAAGCTAGAGAAAATAGTTCCTGCTGTGCAAGTAGAGGGTCTTGGCAAAGCTTATATGGATATTACCCGTATATCACGGATATCCCATACCAAAATGATCAATTCTGCAGGAGTAAATGACGCAGAGATCAGTTCACGTATTCTCAGATATGTTCCGAATTATCTGCAGCCTAGATTAGGTATTGCTCATGGTAAATTTCCTTCTTACCTAGCGGCAGCATCAACTAATTCGGGCGGAGCAACACGTGTAGTAGCACAAAAAAATGGTGATGATATAACTCGGATCACATCGGATTTTGTTTCTTCTTTTTCTATTGATCATCTACCCATTGAATGGAAAATTATTGCAGCACTACATAGATTTGGAATTCATAATATGAGTGATCTCGCTTCTTATGATCTTGGCATTCTCCAGGCACGTTTCGGCGCCAAAATTTCCAGAGTATGGCAATTAGCTAAAGGTATAGATATTGACAGAGTGCCGATAGGTAAAAAGCGTGACGATGTATACGAGTATATTTCATTGCCGTTTGCTTCAAGTTCAAAAGAAGTTTTACTAACAGCAATTGACTCAATTTTGCATAAAGCATATCGAAGGCCGGAGTTAAAAGGTCGTTATGCAAGTGAATTTTTACTTGAGTGCTCCATTTTTAATGCACCTGTCTGGAGTAAGAATATAGTTTTAAAAGAACCTGCTGGGACTTCATCCCGTGCCTCATTTTCTATACGCAGTATATTTTCGGCATGGGATCTTCCCGGTCCTATTGAGGATGTTGCCATGTCAATATCTAGATTTTCAGGTGAATCTGGGATTCAGTTACGGGCGTTTACAGATTCTAGGGAAGACTCACAGACAATTTCAGAAATGTTTGTTCGAATAGATCGCCAGATGCAATCTAAAATGAATGGCATCAACTCTTTGTATCGCATTGTGGAAATAGATTCTGTACATCCTCTTCCAGAGATGAGAGCAGTGAAAGTGTCGGTTGATTCCAGTTCAAGTAGTAGTGTTCTTCCCACTAACATGCCTGAAGAGATCAAAGTATTTGAGTCCAATGGGATTCCTGTTTCAATAGCAGTGCCATCAAGAAATAAGGCAATTGGAATGACCAGCATACCTACTTCAGTAAGGCCAGTAGATATGTGGAAGATTGATTTATGGTGGATGCCTGTTCCTGTGAAACGGGTTTATTACGTTCTTCAAACTGATGCTCTCAGCCTGATTACGGTATTCAAGGATCTAAGTGAGGATATATGTGAGTCATCACCAGTAAATGTTAGTGGCTCACGGTGGTATCGACAAAACTATTGATGAGATACCAATCATGAATCATGAACGTTATGTAGAGTTACATTCTCATAGCTTCTACTCTTTTGGGGAAGGGGCATCGCATGTTCATGAACTGCTTGATCGTGCGGTAGAACTGGAATATCCCGCAATAGGATTAACTGACTACAACATGTGTGGAGCATTGGAGTTTGCACGTCAAGCAAAAAGTCTAGGTGTTCGTTCATTGACGGGAGGAGAATTAATTCTGTCAGATGGGTCACATGTCGTTCTTTTGGCTAAGAATCGTAAAGGATATTCGAACATATCTCAGTTGTTCACGCTCGCAAACATGTCTGACCGTCGCAATCCTCAGCTAGATCCTATCCACATTCCATCACATTCGGAAGGGGTAGTTTTACTCACAGGGGCTACTCAAGGAACCGTGTCACGTCTCGTTTCTGAGGGTAGGGTTGAAGATGCGGAAAATAAGATTCAACAGTACTTAGATTGGTTTGGGCATGGATCAGTTTTTGTGGAACTGAATCGGAATTTTGTGTATGGCGATAAAGCTCGAACTCGTACTTTGTATGATCTTGCCAACAGAGTCCACGTACCCGTTGTTGCCACTAACAATGTTCATTATCACGTATCAGAACGTCATCGTTTACAAAACTTGCTTGTTGCAATACGTCGCAATACTACTATTGACCAAGTTATACCTCATATAAAACCTAATAGTGAGTTTTATATGAAGTCTGCCAGGCAGATGGCGAGGTTGTTTAGATCTATACCAGATGCACTCATTAATACCTTAAAAGTGGCTGATATATGCAACTTTGATCTTTCGTCAGATTTGGGATATTCCCTTCCTAATCCAGATGTGCCAGATGGATATACCCCTTTGACATATTTGAAGAGACTTTGCCATGAGGCAGCTGTAAGGAGATATGGGTTTGTGGGCGAGATAGTGGAATCGAGATTGACTGAAGAGCTTAGACTGATTCACAAGCATGGACTTGCTGGATTTATGCTTATTTACAGAGAAATTGCGCAAATTGCGCGTGAGATCATGATTGAGACAGGTAGAGCCAATCCGGAAGATCCTTTGGAGTGGAGACCACCGGGGAGAGGAAGGGGCTCATCAGTTGCTATGCTTACAGGTTACCTTATTGGAATATCTCACATAGATCCACTCATGTATGACCTGACTCTAGAGAGATTTTTACCAGACGATTTGCGTGTGATGCCAGACATAGATCTTGATTTTCCGCGCTTTCTGAGAGAGGAGCTGATGATTCGAGTGCAAGAGCATTTTGGATCTGATTTTGCTGTACTTGCAGGGATGATAACCACATATAAGGCGAAAGGGGCTATCAGTGATATCGGAAAGGCACTCGGGATTCCAAAAGAGGATTTAAGTCGTCTTTCGAAGCAAATTCATAGTAATGAAGCATCTAATCTTCGCGATGAGATGCTTCTGACTAATGATTTTAAGGATAGAGTCAATCGTCCGCTTTGGAGAGACCTTATCCACTTGTCACCTCAACTTCAAGGAGCACCTAAAAGATTAGGCCAACATGTTGGGGGAATGATTTTGAGTTCAACTCCCGTGTCTCAGATGGTTCCATCACGACAAGGAGCCATAGAAGGTAGGTACATAATTGACTGGGATAAGGACAGTGTTGCAGATGCTGGGTTTGCCAAGATAGACATACTATCTCTTCCTGTATTAGACCAGTTGGAAGAAGCTGTTTCACTTATTGAGTCTAGAACAGGGAATCGTATTGATTTGAGTCGAATTGATCATGAAGATTCTGATGTGTATGACATGATCAATCGTGGTAAGTCACGCGGAGTTTTTCTTCTACAGTCGCCGGCGCAACTTAAGATGGGACAGCGTCTTATGTCGCGGAATCTTCATGATTTAGCATATCAGGTTGCCCTAATTCGTCCCGGAGTCGGACTGCAGGGAAGTGCAGTGTCAGATTTCATCCAACGATATCGCCATGGAATGCCGTGGACATACGATCATCCACTTGAGAAACGTGCTCTTCAACGAGGTTACGGAATAATAGTATGGCAGGAGCAGGTAGTGCAGCTGATATCCGATGTGTCAGGTCTCAGTCAAGCAGATGCAGATGAGATGCGCAGAGCTTTCACCCGTCGCAACAATGAATACGCTATTAAGTCTTACTGGCACCGATTTCGTGATGGTGCTCTAGATAGAGGTGTAAATGAGGAGATTGCACTGAAAATCTTTGAAAAGATTAATGGGCACTACATGTTTCCAGAATCACATTCTCATGCATTTGCTATTTCGGCTTACCAAGCAGCGTGGTTGAAGTACCATTACACGTTAGAATTTTTTGTGACTCTTATGAATAATCAGCCTATGGGGTTTTACCCTATAGAGGCCATAAAACAGGATGCGCGCAGATTTGATGTTACCTTCTTAAATCCAAGTGTTAATTTCAGTGGTGCAAAGTGTTCCTGTAATAAAAATTCCCTTCTTCTTGGACTTGAGTTTGTTAAAGGAGTTGGTATAAGACATGCAAAAAATATCATTGAAGAACGTGATGAGAATGGACTATTTTTATCTGTAGGGGATTTTGTGCGTAGAGTGCCTGTAGATGCAACTCTTGTTGAATCGCTTATATATTCGGGAGCATTTGACTCAATATCTGGTTCATCGTGTAATCGGAAGAAATTTCTTTGGGAAGCTGGAATTTACCCAACTCCCTCGGGAGCAAACAGGCCTTTACCACTTTTGATGGATGACAGCATTCCTGAACTGATTGACTTTAGTTCATATGAGAAAATGTTGGGTGAATACAAGTACATGGATATTTATCCTAGTGGGCATATTATGGACTTTATCCGCCATAAGTTGCCTTCAAATACAAAACAAGCAATAGATATTTATTCCCTTCCTGTAGGGCAAGAAGTTACAGTTGCAGGTTGGGCTATCGCCCGCCAACATCCTAGTGGCAATAAAGGAACTGTGTTTGTAACTGTGGAAGATGAAACTGGAGACGTGCAACTAATAGTTTGGCGTGATGTATTTGATCAATACAAGCACTTGTTAAAAGAACCTTTGTTACTTGCTACAGGGCTTATATCTAACTGGGATGGAACTACCAATATCGTAGTATCTACATTGAGGACGATAACTGCGACAGCAGAGTTACCAGCAGGTCATGATTGGCATTAATGTACTATTTCGCGTGTTTTGCGTATGAATAGCACTGGGGAATTATTCCGCAAACTTGGTATGGTTTGTGAAACCTAAAACACTTATCCAGTAGCCAGTAATTCCCTGACTATATTGCGTTCTAGTTCGAGTCCCAACATTGTTGTGAGTTCTGTTCGCCCATGGTCACCAACTGTTACGACGAATGAAACGCCTAAAATTCTACCTATTCGGAAATCTATAACAGTGGTAGAAAGTATGCCGTCGACCCCATCTTGAACAGCACGAATTCCCACAGCTCTGTCATAAAAATCTTCGATCTCAAGTTCCTCAACAGCTACTAATTTTTGGTCTTCGCCTACCTCTCGTCCCACGTTATCTTTAAATTGTTTAACGAAAACGTCTGTCATCCAGGAGGCAGCAGAATCTTCATTTTCAAACAAATGAATAACAGTCGCCGCGACGATGTTTTGCCCATCCTCTCTTTTAGGAATTGCTGAAGGAGATGCAAATTCCCTTAGGTACCCTGTCATACGACCGGCTGCATTGTAACGATCTTCCGTATTACCGGGGAATCCATGAGAGGCCATCAATTTGTTGTCGAGGACACTTTCTCTAAAAGGTGAGAATCCAGACAATTCATCTGGCAAATTTTTCAAATCAAGAGCCATATTTTCGAGCGATTGGTCTGTGATGTTGTATGTAGCTTGGGCTATGGAGTTTGTCATGGAAATGTATCTCTGGCTCTACTCTTAAAAGACCCTATGTGAACAAGTATAAACCAATGTTCGTAAGCAACTATAGAGAAATATAATATATTTCACGAAAATGGTTTAATTTTGGGAGAGACCCTACCTCTCAACTGAAAGAATCGAAAGTCTCCCATTACTCGGTAACTACAAATTTTATTAGGTATATATAGCAGGGCCAAACTATTAAGAAATGATATGGAATTTTTGCAATGAGCGTTGAGGGCTTTTGACATTGATAAATCTCGTGCTCAAAAGGATGCGTAACAACAGTCGCCTATTGGCGGTAGTGTTTTCCGGCATACTTGCGGCTATTACCCTGATATCAGCGGCACCGATATATCTTTCCGCTATGGAAAAACAAAACATCCGTGTGGCGATCGACAAGGCTGCTGAGCGGAATGCTTCTTCCCCCTATTTGAATTTAAATTTCAAAGCTCCATTTGTTCCTCTGGACAGTGAATTTTTTTATGAGGTAGAGGAATCCGTTTATTCCTCAGTACCGAGAGTTTTTGATCGATCAATAATAGAGAAAGGGAGACACATTCGCTCATCTTTTTTCACCTTTTTTATATATCCACCGATTGACCATACAATTTCTCCCAGGACAACTTTTAATAATTTTGGAGAGACCGAACCACGTTTCATCGAGGGTTATTTTCAAAATTTGGCAGATCTTGAATTTCACGTGACCTATGTGTCAGGTCGGCATCCGAGAAACTCTGTAGATGGATTGACTAATGCAACTTTGTTCGAATCCTCTTTGTCCTCTGAGCTGTCGGATAAGTTGGGGATAACTCTGGGAGACATAATATCGGCTGCTCCTTCTCCTGAAAGTTCAGAGAAAATTGAAACCAAAGTAGTGGGTATTTTTGAGCCTCGATTCGTAGAAGACCTATTTTGGCAAGGTGACCACAACAATTTTTTATATCGATATCCACCATTTGGGGAAGAAGGAACAGAGCCTGAGTTCCCATTTCTTTCACTTTTTGTTACTGAAAAATCTCTTATAGAGGGTATAGGAGAAGCCTATCCTGGTTCTTTTTCCGATGTTGTTTGGTACAACCAGATTGATAACCAACTAATTCGGGAATGGTCTCTGGGAGATCTTGAATCCGCTGTTGACGCAGTGTCCAAAACTATAGGGAAGGCAGTTCAAGGGGCTGAATTTCAGTCGGAAATAAAGATGGTATTGAGGGAATTAGGTGAGAACAATCTCCGAAATAATGTACCTTTGCTGATTCTGATGTCGGTGTTATCTGTTGGTCTTATTTATTTCTTATTCTTGTTGACAGCCTACATGGTATATGGAAGGCAATCTGACATAGCTTTATTGAGGAGCAGAGGTCTATCAACCTTACATTTGTTGGGTCAATACTCTTTGGAAGGGTTGTTTCTTATTGGAATTGCGGTGATTGCCGGACCTTTAATAGCGATGGGACTGATATCTAGCCTGGGTGTTCTACCCTATTTCCTAATTGTGACTGGTGGGTCCTTTCTACCGATTGGGTTTTCTCTCACTCCTTTCATAGTGGCCGCGTGTGTTGGAATTATCTGTCTATTTATTTTTATATTTCCCGTCTTGGCAGGTTCCGGATCCCACCAGATTACTAGAAGAATTGCGATCTCTCGTCCCCCAACCATTCCATTGATCCAAAGGTATTATGTCGATGTACTTTTTCTAGTCGTTGTTGGGATTTTGTTTTGGGAATTGAAAGTGCGAGGTCAAATATCGGCGGGAGGCCTTTATGGCCAACAGGGTGTCAATGAGGCTTTGCTAGTAGCACCAGCTATTTTACTAATCGCTGTAGCGATGATCTTTTTTCGGGTTTTTCCCATGATTGTGCGTTTCTTTGCAGGTGAGTCGCCTGTTTTCATCGTACTAATTGGGTGGATATCTGTTCTTTTCTCATTCGGTTCTTTTCTTACAAAAGTTACCTTGGATAACAGTGATGTATCTGTATTGGTTATTTGTAGCTTTTTATGCTTCGCGGCTGGACTATATTGGTTTGGCAGGTCAGAAAAGCTTTTTGTTGTCGGGACTTGCATCACGTTAGTTACGTTGGGTCTATTTGGAGCGTGGATTTTCAGACCCGACGATTTTCCATTCGTTTTGCTCTTAGGATTCTGGGGGATGTCTATAGTTTTACCGGGTATGGCTATTTTTTACCTGATCAGATATCTGTCTCAATTCAATCCTGTTTGGGCCACATTGCCTTTGTGGCATATGTCTAGAAATCCACTTCAATACAGTTGGCTCGTTATATTGTTAGTTATTTCAAGTGGGATAGCGGTGCTTTCGGCTACCCTAGGAGCAACTTTAGAAAAGAGCCATTATGACAGAGTGAAGTATGCTGTCGCTGGCGATGCGAGAATCGTGTCAACTGTAGGGACTGGATTTTTTGGGTTGGACTCGACTGAGGAGCTTTCAAACAGTTATCTCACTGTAGACGGAGTGCTCAGCGCAACTTCTGCAATTAGACGGGAAGGAAGTTTAGGTGAAGGTCCTTCTCCTCTCCCATTCACGTTGTTGGCTATCGAGTCGGATGTATTTGTACCATGGAGTCGCGATGATTTTTCGCACGAGCCTATCCCAGTGATTCTCGATAGTCTCAGAGCCGATAATGATCAGGGCCCACCTTTTCTGCCAGAAGGCGCAACGGACGTTGGAATCAAACTTAAACCATCCAACCTTTATCCTCTTATGTCTATATGGATGCAGGTGATGGATGCATCTGGTGAGAGGACGATAATTACGTTTGGGAGATCTGGCGATTCTAAATGGTCAAATAGATCTGTATCGCTCGAAAAGTATCAGTTGACAGACCCTGTGAAGGTAATATCCATTCAGATTAGTGAACCTGGTTCTGGTGACGTCGGGACGCCAGGAACCATATTCTTCGATGATATATATGCCATAAAGGATGGACGGGAAATTGTTATTGAAAGTTTTGAGCATCCGGCAAAATGGACAATAATTCCCACAGCTCCGGTTAGCTCAGACACACTTACTTTTTCGAACAGTGCTGCGATATCTGGAGAGTCTGGCGCTGTGTTTGAATTTGCCAAAGAGACTAACTTAGGGATACGTGGGATATATTGGGCGGGATCTGGTAATTCACTTCCGGTGGTTGTAAGTGATACTTTTCTCCATGCAACAGGCTTGAATATAGGCAGTACTTTTTTTGCTGATATTTCAGGCGTCAAAGTTGTTATGTTGATAGTGGACGAGATCAAATATTTTCCTACCCTAGACCCGAGTGATAGCGGGTTTGTTGTAGCTGATGTTAATTTGCTTGAGTCTCAACTTGGTGTAGTAAATTCAAGATCCACTGAATCACGCAATGAAATATTTTTGAATCTAGACTCGTCATATGAGCGAACCTCCGATATTTTTAATGATGATAGAGGCACTCGAACAGACACAATTGATGAAATCGATAGGATGACAGGATTTGGGCGAGAATTAATGGAATCAACTTCCATGTTTGATCAGTCTCAAATAAATCCTTTAGTGACCGCAGGTTGGAAGGCTATGACATTAGTAGCCACATTTACGGCGGTGTTTATGACCTCCATGGGCTATTTCGTTTATGTAATATTTCTTTCTCGACGTGCTCATTTTGAAATGGGATTGATCAGGTTTCTAGGCTTGTCCCGAATTCAAGTGCTTAGTGTATTGAGCTTGGAAAATTTCGCGATATTCATAATGGGACTTGGTCTTGGGTCATGGACAGGTTTTCAAATGACTAGATTCATCATTCAGTTTGTCGTTGTGTCAGAAGAAGGTAGGCAGATGTTACCCCCGGCCGTTTTTGTAACAGATTGGTGGCTATTGGGAGTAGCTTTTATGGCATTTGGAGTTGTTTTTTCGGTTTGTATTGCATGGCTATCTAGTTACCTTTCGACTATACATTTAGGTGCATTGGCGAGAGATTCGGAATGATTGACACATGAAAAATGTGATCGGTCGATTTGTGACCACATCAATAATGGTTTTTCGGCGGAGCCTCGCAAGTTGGAAACTGCTGTCATCCGTTGTTCTCGGTGTTTTACTTGCTTCGGTTGTAATGTCGAGCACTGTTATATTTTTCGACTCACTTAGAGAAATTGCGTTGAAGAGTGCTCTGGATAAACTCGGAGAACATGATGCAAATATATTAGTTCAAACCGAGAGAGGTCCTACCAATACGGAGGAATACCATAGAGTCATTGAGAAGGTGGAAGATGTAGTTCAAAATAAGCTTTCACCCTACTTAAATGGGCTTACATCCGCGGGTCGGTCTTCTACATTTTTCCTGACAAATTCGGGATATGAGGAGGGGGCTGGTCGTGATACTCGGCGGGCCTTTGTTGCATACATACCTGATTTGTCTCAGAGGATAACTATCAGAGATGGAATGGAGTTACCTAACCCTGTATATGCTACGGATCGGGACGGAGTTGTTCTTCTAGAGGCAACCACTTCTACAGAAGCAGCAAAAAAAAATGGGCTTACAGTGGGTTCGATTGTATCCCTCGTACCTTATTGGACAGATGAGGTCCCTTTTGTTCGCGTAAAAATAGTTTCTACTTTTGATAAGGCGGACGAAGACGATAGTTATTGGCGTCTTGTTGATGGGATATTTATGTCTTCATATAAGCGAGGAACGGTTTCAGGAGAAGGTTTCGAGACTCTTCCTCTTTATATGTCCCAAGACGCATATATGAAAATTTTGGGCCCACTGCTAAAAGATATGGGGACTACGTATGGATGGTTGTTGGATGTAGACCTCAATAGTCTGACGGCTTCTAACGCGTCTACAGCGAAAAATGAAATCCTGTTGACGAGACAGGCTCTCAGTGCTGAATTGAACAACTTCTCCTTGATCACAGAGTTAGATTCATCGCTGGAGCAGTATGACAGTCGGATTTTGCTATCTAAGCTGCAAATGTTTGTAGTACTGATCATGATAACCGTGATAGTTCTTTACTATGTTTTCTCAATTTCGACTCTTGTAGTCGATCAGAGGAAATTTGAAATATCGCAGCTACGTAGCAGGGGTGCTACTTCCTTTCAAATATTGGCTGTGTTTGTGCTGGAAGGTGGGACTATATCCCTCGTAGCGTTAATATTTGGACCTTTGATAGCTGCAGGAGCGATAGGTCTCCTTGGATATACGCCTTCTTTTTCCGATCTTAGCGGAGGTGGACTTCTGCCTGTGAGAGTCACGGCCTTCGCCTACGGAATGAGTGCGATTGCGGGCATTCTGAGTTTCGCAGTATTGATCATCCCAGCTGTACACGCTTCTAAGGTTAATGTAGCTGCCCAAAGATCGGCATTAATTAGGAACACACAGCAATCTGTTTTCCAAAAATATTACATTGATGTAGGACTTCTATTTCTAGGTATTTTGTTATTCAGGCAGCTAATGGAACAAGGATCCTTGGCTGTAAAGAGTGCTTTGGGAGACGTTGCTTTCAATCAGGTTATGCTTGTTCTTCCTGCATTAATACTGTTAGCGCTGGCAATGGTCCTTTTGCGGTTGTTTCCAGTAGTTTTAAACATGGTTGGCAGATTATTTTCTTCAAGAATGCCAGTGGGACTAATTCTCGCGATTTGGCAGATGTCCCGTAATCCATCAAGTTACTCGCGCCTGATACTTCTAATCATACTAATGACAGGTCTGGGTATATTTGCAGCCAGTTTTGGGGGTACTTTGGACAGGAGTTTTCAGGATCGTGAGCTTTATGCCGTTGGTTCGGACATTAGGATTACCTCAGTTCGATTTAACTCGGTTGGAAGAAGTCGATCTATGACCGAGGCGTATGAAAACTACAAACATATTGACACTGTAAGTCCTGTGTTTCGATATTCTGGACTAGACGTAACAAATAAATTCTTGGGGGAATCTGTTACGGTCCTAGGTGTTGATCCAGCGACATTTGGGGAAGTTGCTTTATATCGCGACGATTATTCCGATGTCAGTCTTCAAGAGTTGCTTTCCCAGTTGGAACAGATGGATCGACCACAGGGTATACAACTTCCTGATGATGCTCGTACATTGGGAGTTCTTGTGAAGCCTGACAGATCTCGACCTAGCGTGGCTCTAGCTGCCCGACTACGGGATGCAAACGGACGCTATTTCAGTTATGAGCTTGGGATGTTAGATTCTGCCAGCTGGAGCCTTAAAGAGGTGGAAATATTTCAAAACCGTAGGCCATGGAGAAGGCTATCCCCGGCTGCTCCTCTAACACTAGTGTCACTGAGTGTTCTCGAAACCAACCCTACTGGAACGCTTACTTCCGGGTCAATTCTCATAGACAGTATAAAGGCCAGAACAGGTTGGGGAAATGTTGATAATCTTGAGTCTTTTTCCGACATAAATGGGTGGCATATATTAAAAAATGTGCCTGAAGCTGAGATGGATCAAATTGTGTTATCTCAACAGGGAGCTAAATCTGATGGTTCTTTGTTGTTTGCATGGGGTACGGGAAATCCTATGGTAGCTCGTGGCATATACCCGGGCTTACAACTTGCCCCAATTCCCGCGCTTGCTTCACAGTCATTTTTATCTAATTCAGGACATTCTATAGATGATGTGCTCACTGTTTCTGTTGGGGGTCACCATACAAAAATTATATTAATAGACAAATTTGAATATTTTCCAACTCTGAATACGAAAGAGGAAAGTTTTTTAATAACCGGACTTGAACCTGTTCTGACAACTACTAATCGAGGGATCTTGCGAGGTGGAATAACACCCAACGAAATATGGATTTCCACCGATGATTCCATTGAAAAGTCAGAGAGGATTAAATTAATGGGGTCTCTTAAGGAAGATGGCCCTTTTTCATATGGGAATATTCTAGACAAACAGGAGGCACTTTCACTCATCACAATAGATCCGCTGGTAAGGGCCGGTTGGAGGTCTCTTCTACTAATCGCCTTTGGTTCAATACTCATTCTCAGTGCTATTGGCTTTGTTTCACATTCCTATTTTTCTTTTCGAGAGAGAGAAGCACAATTTGCTTTACTTAGGACTATTGGATTATCTAAAAACCAGTTGATGTCACTTATGTGGGTGGAGCACCTATCAGTTGTCGTATTAGGAATGATTATTGGAACTCTTATGGGAGAAAGATTAGGTACAGTGCTGATTCCATTTATGGGCAGTGATGACATAGGAATAAGTGTGTTGCCTCCGTTGATAATGCAGGTAAATTGGAGCGGTCTACTTAGTACGTATCTTTCTATGGGCGTTGTTTTCGCAATGGTCACAGTTATTTCTGTTCTCGTTGCTAGGAAAATATCTCTAAATAGGTTACTCAGGTTGGGAGAAAAATAATTTGGTTAGGTTCCTAAGATTGCCCCGTCAAAATCTGGGGTATGTGAGGCAAAGTCTGAAGCATTTGTAGGGGTTTTCCCTTCCAATTGAATTGAGAGTAAAGAAATTGATCCGCTTCCGGTTCCAACTTTGACATTGTCTTTGCAATGAACCTCTCCAGAGTCTAAATTCCCTGGACCTTTATCATTGATCCCAGCCTCAAGAATTTTGAGGCGTTTCCCGCCGAACTTGGTAAAAGTACCTGGCCATGGATGGAAGGCTCTTATTGCCCTGGAGATCTGCTCAGAGGACTGGGTCCAGTCAATTTCACCATCTTCTCTCTTAAGTCTTTTTGTAACGGTCGCCTTTGAGGGATCTTGGGGTAAGATTTTTTCTTTCTTTGTCTGTATTTCGCCCAGAGTGTCAACTAATAAATTTGAACCTAGGATGAATAATCTTTCTGTAAGGTCATCACATTTCTCGTTTGCTCCAATCCTCACGGATTTTTGTTTTAAGATAGGTCCAGTATCCATACCTTCATCTATTTTCATGATCGTTACACCCGTTTCTGTGTAACCTTGAAGAATTGCAGTTGCTACAGGAGACGCGCCCCTGAGTTTTGGTAACAGTGAGGGATGTAAGTTAATCATGCCCAGTGGAAATTCATTAATCACAAAACCCGGAAGCATAATTCCGTATGCAGCCACTACGGCAGCATCTGCACCGAAAGAAAGCATGTAAGCAAGTGAAGAACTATTGTCAGAAAAATCCCGGGCTTCCACCGTTTCAAGGCCAAGGTCCGTTGCGTGACTTTTGATAGGTGTGGGGGTGAGTATTCTTCCCCTACCCGCTGGTCTGTCGGGTTGAGTATAAACAGCAGCTATATCATGGCCACTCCTAACCAGTTTATCTAGGACAGGTATAGCATAGTTCGGGGTTCCCATGAATATGAGTCGCAAAATCTGTAACTCCTCATTAGGAATGTAATTAGCGTTTACTGGAATATGTCTACTATAGGATAATTTTTATTATTTCAATAATACTTCAACAACGATTCACATGGGGATTCTCAAACTCATGAATTATCACGATTGGAAAAATAGATTTGTTTCCTCTGTTGCAGACCATCCGGTTGCAGCTATCGCGGCGGTTGTAGTGATTACTTTTCTACTGTTATATCCGATGATACGTATGGCCCCCACCCAGCAAGCTTCCCCTAATCCTCCAGGGGAAGTGTATGACATGCAGGCGGATATAGATCATAAATTTCCAACTCCTCTTCATTTCGCTACATACGTCCTGGAGTCTAAAAATGGCGATGTAATTACCGCTGATGTATTGAGAGAGTTTGCCAGAAACCGAGATCGAGTTATTGATCTTGACAAGAGAGGAGAACTCGCATCTGGGACATTAACTAATCAGCAGTATTTATTCACATATTTTGATAATGACTATGGCTTGGACATTACAGGAATACGGTCCATCCTAGAGCCTATCGAAGCTTCTTTGTCTATGGATGGAATTAGCCTAGATGATTCGACTGATCACGATATTAAGTTGGCAGTTTCAAGAATAGTAGCTAACCCCGACACTCGCTCATTTATCGATATGTTATCAACAAAAGCCACTTTCGAGGATAGGAAAGTTGATGGTGTTGATGTGGAATGGTGGTCATCTCCTGCTACTATTTTTAACCTCATGGCGGATAATGAAAAGCTCGGTGGAGGAGGACTGGAAATTGGATTAGGTGGCGGCCCAGATGTGATTAATAAAGAGCATCTAAATCGCAAAATTGCTTCAGTGATGAAAGGCGATTCCGAAACCTATGAGATGTGGGGAGTTGCCATTGATCCCAATCTTGAGTCTGCTGAAGAAGGTCAGACAGCAGGACTTTTTATTACATTTACGATTATAGGGGCTGTCCTAGTTGTTGGGATGAGCTTAAGGTCGTATTGGGCTACCGCTATTACTGGGATAGGATTAGGTCTACTAATGGTATGGCTGAAGGGGATATCAGCTATTGTCGGTCTAAAGACCGGTCTGGTAATAGATTTGGTGGTTCCTGTCGGCATGATTTCTCTCGGTGTTGACTTCGTAGTTCACGCCGTTCGTAGATATCGCGAGGAGACTGACAGTGGTTATTCGCCCAGACGGGCCTTAAAAGTCGGACTAGCGGGGGTTTTGGGAGCGTTACTGCTCGCAATGGCAAGCGACAGTATAGCTTTTCTATCCAATCTAACTTCCAGTATCGAGGCGGTAATACATTTTGGAAGTGCCGCCGCAATAGCAGTTTTTTCCTCTTTCATTATTCTAGGTATTGTTGCCCCAGTTACAACTATGAAAGTTGACGAACTGATATATAAATCTAGGAAGTCATACAGTGGTGGGAAATCCATATTTCTTAGGGTTGTAGGTTCTATTTCTGTGGCTGTAGCATCAGGCGGCACAGTAATAGTCATGCTAGCTGTAGACAAAACCTACGGAGTATTGATGTTGGGAATAGCGGCATGTTTTTTTCTTGTTATTCCTGCTTTTTGTCTCATCAGGTTTGGTAATGGGAATGAGGAATTACCTGACTCAACTCCAGATGACCATGTTTTTGAAAATACTGAGCATTCTTTCGTTATGCGCCTGGTCGAAAAGGTTGTGACTCTGGCAGGATCTCATGTTTTTGTCGTTCTATTGTCTGCAGCTGGATTAACTATTTTGGCAGGTGTTTTTGCAATCAGACTAGAACCTACCTTTGATGTGAAGGATTTTTTTGATTCCAACTCCGAATTTGTTATTGGGCTAGATAAGATAGACGAACACCTTGGTGAGACTGGGGGAGAGCCTGGTGTTGTGTACGTTCGTGGGGATTTAATGGACCCTGCCGCCGTCTTTGCGATATCTGAATTTGTTGATGCACTCAGAATGGTCGATGAAGTGGCGGAGACTGCGAGTGGAGAAGTGATAATTGGTTTGGATGTTCTCAATACATCTAGGTTTATTGTGAATAATCTCGCTGCTAGAGACTCTATTGAGTCTGCTACGGGTGTGAGTATTACGGATGTTGATCTTAATGGTATTCCTGATACCAGGACTCAGATGGAGGCAGCATTTGGATATTCTCTGCAGGAAGGAGTCATTGGTGAGAATGGTGTACTTGTTCTTCGAGCGGACCAAGTAAGAGGAGCAATCTATTTGGCTCAATTGATGGATCCTACTAAAGACAACGAAGATCTGACAACAGTGTCATTTATGATTCCTGGTACGAGAGATCAATCCATTGTTTCAAAAACAGCTAATAAGCTAAAACCACTTTTGTTAGAGCTGGAATCTCACCCATCTATAGATCGCGCAGGATTGACAGGATCTCCCTTCACAAGAGAGGAACAATTATCAGCCTCGACCCGTACTTTGTACACTTCTCTTCCGGTGGCTATAGCGGCTGCAACTATTTTACTTCTAGTCACTATGAGGTCATTAAGATATGCAGTTGTGACCGTAGTTCCTATAGGCTTGGTGGTTGCTTGGCTCTACGGGATCATGTCAATAGCGGGATTTGCTCTAAATTTTGTAACTGCAATGATCGGAGCGATTTCTATAGGAGTAGGCATAGACTATTCCATACATATGACGGAACGATTTAGAGAAGAATTGGGACGAAATGCGTCCCGTGTTCAGTCTCTTGGAAGAGCTGCAAGGGGGACGGGAGTTGCGTTGGTAGCTTCGGCCGCATCCAGCGTGGTGGGCTTTACGATTATGGGTTTTGCACCTATGCCCATGTTTGCGTCCTATGGGCAACTGACTGCGGTGATGATAGTCCTTGCACTTTTGGCATCTTTGATCGTTCTGCCTAGCTTGCTGATGCTGGTAACCAAAGAGTCTGAAAATGATATCAATTCAGAATGACGTAGGTTGCACCGTCGCCGCCTAGAGAATCTTTTTCCGAACCAAAGCTATTGACGAGTGGATGGTTCATAAGCCTTTCTCTTATGATATTTCTTAAGGCTCCGGTCCCTTTACCATGAATTACCGTTACTTTGCTCAATCCATCCCTCACTGAGGAATCTAAAAAAGTTTCTAACATGTCTAATGAAGGATTAGATCGAACTCCTCTAATGTCTAGAACATCTTCAATTGGATCGATGGAATGGGTGGGGGGACGATTTAATTTTGAATCTAAAACTGAGTTTATAGAATCTGTATCTGTTTCTGCTGTGATCGATGTCTTCAAAAGTTTGTTTGCTTCAACATTTAGCCGCATATTTCCGACCAATATTTCAGCACTGTTGTTTTCAGAATCTAATCTTATAAGTGTTCCTCTGAGTGAAAGCCCTGAAACATGAACAGAATCTCCTAAGTTTACAAGGTCAATATCACCTTTTTCTGGACTGGCTTCGGGGATATTTATTTTGCCCAATTCACTTTGTATTAAATCTATTTCGCTGTCTAACGATTCTGAAGATGATTTATCACTGTGTCTCGCCCATGAAAGAGCTGATTCCGCTCGAGACAATAAATTTTGAATTGCAGAAAACCTCGATTCTGCTTTAGTCCTAACAGATTCTATGATCGTGTCTCGTTTATCGATGAGGTAGTGTAGTTCCTGTTCTAGTTTTTCCCTCAGGGATCTGGTCTCATTAAGGCTTTTATTTGTCTCATCTAGAAGTTTAGACACTTGCTCTCGTTCGCGACTAATATCCGATAACCATTTTCCTATCTGGCGATGTTCAGGGGACAAGTTTTTCTCAGCATTCTCTAAAATATTTCCAGGAAGTCCTAATCTTGATGCAACAGCCATTGCGTAGCTTCGCCCTGGTATACCGACTGATATTTTGTATGTGGGTTTAAGATCATCGGGATCTAGATGAAAACTGGCGTTGCTCATAAAGGGACTGGATTCTGCTGTCGCTGCAACAGACCGGTGGTGTGTAGTGGCAATAGTGAATATTTTATTTTCACCAAGGTGTTCTATGACAGCGGCTGCTATTGCTGCGCCTTCGTCGGGATCTGTACTTGCTCCAATCTCATCAAGTAAGACAAGAGAGCGTTGAGTAGAGTGGGTTAACATTTCACTTAGTGACCTGATGTGGGAACTAAATGTTGAAACCGAGGTCTCGATGCTTTGCTGGTCGCCTATGTCTGCGAATATAGCATCGAAAATTGGCAAGGAGCTAGCAAAATCTGCTGGTATGTGAATTCCGCATTGTTGCATTGCGGAAAGAAGGCCAACAGTCTTTAATGCTACCGTCTTGCCGCCTGTATTCGGCCCCGTGATAACCAACACATGCCAGCTAGGGCCAATTTCAAGATTGAGTGGGACCATATCCTCACCAATCAGAGGATGCTTCGCGTTGTTAAGTTTTATTAGGCTAGGTTCTGATCGTAATAAGGGCTTTTCATCTACATGATCTATCTCTGCACTTCCGGAGTGGTGTAGAGGGTCTGGTGCTCCTATGGAATTGCTGTATCGGGCTCTTGCCAAGATAAAGTCTATTTCTGAAACAGCAGCTGTAGTTTCTGAAATTTCGATTGAGAGAGATCCTACCTGCGCTGATAAATCGCGGAGTATACGGGCAACCTCTCTATCTTCTTCCAATGTCAGTTCTCGCCACGAATTACATAGGTTCACAGTAGAAAATGGTTCGACAAATAACGTCATTCCCGTATTTGAAGCGTCGTGAACCACACCAGGAATTTTATTTCTCATGTTGGATTTAACTTGAATAACTAGTCGATCTCCTCTTACCGATATTACGTCGTCTTGAATGGAGCCTTCCATTTCGCTTTCACTAATGATGTGTTGTAAGGCCGTTGTAACCCGGGTATATGAATCCCTTACCTGTCTTCTAAGGATTCCAAGTGAAGGGCTTGCGGTATCTTTTACTAGGCCGTTTGGGTTTACTGTGGTTGTAATTGAGTGGCTGAGATATGACAAATCGGACATAAGTTTGGCTCTTGATGCCAATAGAACAGTCTCTTCTGCATATTCCAACAAACTTGATCTTAAGTAAGTAAAAGTATCTATGGTTGAGGCAATTTCGATAAGCTCTTGGCCAGTTAAAATACCACCCAGACTGGCCCTCTTAACATGGTCTGAAATGTCTCCTAAATTTCCGAGCCCAAAATTTGAAACATTATTAAGAATGAATCTACCTTCCGATGTTTCTTCGATCAAAGCTTCAACTACGTGTTCTTCGTAAGCTGGTCGCATCGAGCTTGCCTTATATTTCGACGCGTAAAAAGTTGCTCTGTCGGAAATATTTGCTTTAATCGTCGTGAAATCTAGGAGTTCTAGACTCCGTTCTTTTAAATATTCGTATTGATATTCGGATTTTGTTCTATTAGTCACAGGTGACAAGCCAATTTCAATTTATAGGTATTAATAAACTTTATTTGGACAAATACTCCATTTCAAAAGAATAGTAGCAGGTGCGACTAAACGAAATAAGTCGAATATGGAACATTTCCATGTTTATCATCGATGTATACTTTCATAGTCATGTCACCTCAAGAAATTACTGTGAGATCGCCTGCAACATCGGCAAATATGGGCCCTGGGTTTGACTCCTTGGGGATAGCTCTTGACGTCTGGAATTCTGTTACGGTCCATGAAGAAAATAAATTGGGTAATAGTGTTCTTGTTCGAGGCAAGGGTGAGGAGAGCTTGTCGTCGGGGAAAGATAACCTGGTTTTCCAGAGTTTTTCACGACTTTTTGAAGAAATAGGTGACGTTGTTCCAAACGTATTACTTGAATGTGATAATCAGATAGAGTTATCGAGGGGCATGGGAAGTAGTTCAGCCTCTCTGGCATCAGGTTTATTTGCTGCTAACGAATATGCAGGATCTCCTCTCAACATCAATGAACTTGTTCAAATAGCGGCAAAAATGGAAGGTCATCCAGATAACGTGGCTCCTGCACTCCTAGGAGGAATGCAGATAGGAATATACGAGGAATCGGAAGTTATCACTGCCTCAGTTCCCATTCCAGAAAAACTTTCAGCAGTTCTATATGTCCCAAACGTTCCTATGCCTACTGAAGAAGCAAGGAATCTCTTGAAGCCCTTAGTGTCTAGAACCGATGCTGTGTACAACATTGGGAGAGTGGCGTTGATGGTTCAATCCATGGTTACTGGAGAGCTAGATAATCTTCGTTATGCGACACAAGATATGTTGCACCAACCTGAAAGGCAAGGAATATTTTTCCCTTTAAAAAATATAATTAGAGCCGCTATGAATAGCGGCGCTCTTGGGGCTTTTCTCTCAGGATCAGGTTCTTCCGTGCTGGCATTTTGTTTAAATCGGGAATATACGATTGGCTATGAAATGGCTGATGCTGGAATGAAATCTGGGTTGGATGGTGAGATAGTTATTACACGTCCCACTACCATAGGAACTCATGTAGTTAGGTAAGGATACAAAGATTACGGAATATGTGGCTAGATTTACGTAAGGGAATATTCGGGAGTAATTCACATTGTCTCTGGTAGTACAAAAGTATGGCGGATCCTCCCTTGCGAACCCAGATCTAATCAAAAATGTCGCAAAGCGTGTTGCATCTGCTCACGACAGATCCGACAGTGTAGTAGCAACTGTATCTGCAATGGGCAATCTAACTGACGATCTCCTTGAAATTGCATCAGAAGTATCGGATCGTCCGGACCCTAGAGAACTTGACGTTCTTTTAGCAACGGGAGAATTGCAGTCTTGTGCACTGGTTGCCATGGCTTTGAGGTCGATTGGAAAGAAAGCTATCAGCCTAAGTGGAGCTCAGGCAGGGATACGGACTGACTCTAGTTATGGCAAGGCGAAAATATCGAGATTGTCTCCCGAAAGGATCAGGCATGAACTGGGGAAAGATAATATCGTAATCGTAGCTGGGTTTCAGGGAGTCACGGAAGAGAGTGACATCACCACTTTAGGGCGAGGTGCTTCCGATCTTACAGCAGTGGCATTGGCCGCGGCTCTCAAAGCTGACCGGTGTGAGATATATACAGATGTTGATGGCATATATACTGCGGATCCTAGAATGGTACCCAAAGCTCAGAAACTAGATGAGATTGGGTTTGAAGAGATGCTAGAGTTGGCGAGTTACGGGGCTAAAATGAATCCTAGGTCTATTGAATTGGGAATGGTTTATAACGTGCCAATTTTAGTGGCTTCTAGTTTTGAAGATCTTCCAGGTACACTTATCCATGCGGGAGCAGATATGAATATTGAAGTTGGTGAAATACGTAATCGGGTAAGAGGTATAGCTACAGAAAAAGAGGTTACAAAAATTACTGTTTATTCTGTTATTGACAGGCCGGGGGTGGCTGCTTCCTTGTTCAAACCACTTGCGGACGCGGATATAAGTGTTGACGTAATTGTGCAAAATGCCAGCGTTTCGGGTACTACCGATTTAACCTTTACCGTCAAATCAGCTGATCTAATTTCGGCTATGGATGTGGTACGTGCGGTTTCCAAAGATCTGGGAATAAAAGATGTAGGACACTCAACTGGGTTGGCCAAAGTAAGCATAGTAGGAACTGGAATGCAAGATTCTCCAGGATATGCGGCAAAAATGTTTTCATCTCTCTCTGAAAGCGATATTAATATTGAAATGATAACTACTTCAGAGATTCGGATTACTTGTCTAGTGAAGGAGGAAGCTACGGCCGATGCTGCGAAAGCATTACATGAGGCATTTGAACTAGATAAGACGAAATAAGTTTGTTTCACTCGCTGTTGCTTTAATGATTTGAATTTCTCAAAATGATTAACACTTTCCACAAATGTTTTTTATCGGTTGTTATCCCCACTTTCAATGAAGCTGGCAGGATTTTGCCGACTTTGGAATCTGTTGTTTCATACTTGCGGCTTCAGGCTTATAGTTGGGAGATTGTCATCGTTGATGATGGAAGCCTGGATAGAACCCCTTACATAGTTTCAAACTGGGTAAAAGAGAATATTGTCGAGGGTGAGTCTTGTAGTGTTATTTCAGTAGGCCACCAAGGAAAAGGTTCTGCTATAAAGATAGGTATGTTGTCTGCGAAAGGCAGTTACCGATTGATGTGTGATGCCGACCTTGCCGTATCAGCGGAACAGATAGGTAAATTCGTTGGAGCTATTGAACAGGGAAATTACGACATTGTAATTGGGTCTAGACAGGTTGAAGGCGCTGAGCGTCTCCATGAGACTCGACTTCGCTATTTTACAGGTCGTCTCTTTAACTGGTTTGTACGAGTTATAGCAGTTCCAGGGGTAGAAGACACACAATGCGGATACAAATGTTTTACAGGGTCAGTGGCTCGAGATTTATTTCAAAATCAAAAAATTATGGGATGGGGCTTTGATGTTGAAATTCTATTTCTGGCAGTAAGAAAAAATATGAATATTTTGGAAATGCCGGTATCCTGGATAAGTGTTGAGAAAAGTAAGGTGCAAGTCCATAGAGCATCTTTTGAAATGGTTCGTGATACTCTCTTAGTCAGGCTTCGCTATCTATTTGGCAGATATAAATAAGAAAACTTTTTGACGGTATTTCAAAATTGTCCTCCGTTTGCGTTGTTATTCCCACCTATAACGAAGCAGATAATCTGGCGAGTTTAGTCGTCCGTATATTTGATTTGAACATTGATGGTTTGAGGTTAATTATTGTTGATGATTCGTCCCCTGACGGAACTGGAGAATTGGCAAGGTCATTATCCCTTGAGTATGAGAATGAGATAAAGGTGATATCTAGGTCATCTAAAGAAGGCTTAGGTACCGCTTACAAAGAGGGTTTTGGATTTGCATTAAGTACGGATTGTAATTTTGTGATACAGATGGATGCAGATCTGTCCCATAGGCCTGAATATATTCCCGAAATGTTGGAGCTGCTGAAAAAATATGATGTAGTAGTGGGGTCTAGATACGTCGATGGAGGAGTAACTGATCAAGGATGGAGTAGAAGCCGCAGCATTCTTAGTGGTGTTGGGAATTTTGGTATCAAATTAGTGGCTGGGATAAATGTAAACGACGCTACTTCGGGGTTCAAAGCATTCAGGATTTCCTCATTGAACGTTATTCCTTGGGAAAATATTCGGTGCAAAGGATTCGGGTTTCAAGCGGAGGTTGCATTTCATTGTCAAAGACTTAAACAGTCTGTGCACGAAATGCCGATAATTTTTGATGATAGGTTGATTGGCCAATCAAAAATGTCGATGGGGATCGTTGTTGAAGCTATGTTTCGGATGATACTTCTTAGAATATTCGGAAGTTCTGGTTTTCAAAAATGACCCGATAGTATGCCTGAAATGTATTGAACTCTTTAAATGACGCTGATTAGAATTCCGTCACCTTAGTTGTTTCAAACTAGGATTAACGGGGAAAAAACGTGAAAGCCAATCAATTAAAAGAGATTTTGATCTTTAGAAAAGAGCAGTCTATAGAAGCGCAGAAGCTCGCCCAGCATGGACTCTGGGAGGAGGCAGAGCTAGCTTACTATGGAATTGTTGAGCAATTACCAGGTGACGATTCCGCTCATATAAATAGAGCAAGAGCTTTGCTGAATCTCTCAAGAGAGGACGAAGCTACGGAGCATCTTCAGGCTTCTAATGGACTACAAAAGGTTAAAGAAGACCGTACAAAAAAAGCTGTCCAGCATGCGGTAAATTTTTCTTGGAAAGAAGCCGCAGACATGAACGAAATGATTATTGAAGACTTTCCTTGGGATTTAGAAGCATATAACCGGCTTGGAAAAGCTTTTTTGGAATTAGGTAAAAATAGGAAGGCATCTGACGCGTTTCGCTGTGCATTAGTAATATCCCCTAAGAGTCCAATAGCCAATAAGAATATTGAGAGACTTGAAAAACTTAGTCGTTCGAGTAATGCAAAATCTGTGAAGTCACAGTCTCAAGCAATAAATTTTATTGAAGAGACAGGAAAGACAGGCGTTACCAAACTTGTGAATGTTCCACGGGATTTGGATTTTTCCACACTTGTTTCAGGCCATTTGGTTGAATTATTTATCAACGGGAAAGGAATGAGAGTGAGAACCGAGGCTGGAGAGGTGATCGGCGCTGTTGAAGCAAAAATTGGTGCTAGGTTGAGGAGACTCATGGAAGGTGGAAATAAATATGAAGCTAGTATCACCAGCGCCAGTGATAGCAGTATTTCTGTCATTATCAGGGAAGTGTATAGAGATCCATCTCAGTCGCAAACAGCATCTTTTATAGGGAAAGCTGAAGGATTGCCAACAATTCCAAACGGTTCCATTGGGTATCTCATAAATGATGGAGACAAATTGGCGAATCTTAAAGATTGGTCCAGTGATGATACTGAATCAGGAGATGAAGAGACGTTCACGCCGGTGATACCGAGATTGATTTCCAATGAATCACCCATAATTGATGAAGATTACTAGGAGTCTCCTAGTTCTTTTTGCTCGGAATTCTCGGTTTTGACTGCTCGGTAATAAATTCCCCATTTTTGCATTATCTGTTGAATGTTTTTGTCATCGAGATCAACTATGTCATCGAAAAATCCCGCGATAGAGTGGGCGTGTAATAAGTCCTCATTGCATACCCAACTAGCCTCAGCAGGTACGACGTATAAAACACCATTTTGATGTTCACATTTTAAGTGTATGCGCTTACTACCATCGCTGCCTTTTATCATGAGTCCGTTAACTTCCATATTTTCCTCGACATATGCGTTTACTAGTGATAGTTCAATCTAGACTTAATTATTTGATCCTGATTACTTTCCCCAGGATGATTCAGTTTACATAATGGTGGATTCATTTCGGGCACTGATATAATCCTGCACTAACTTGTATTGTTACAATGTATTGACTATGAAATAACCTAATTTTGAGGAGCTGACGATGACCCCTCACGTGACAGACGGCAATCTGCAAATTTATAAAATTACATGCGGTCCTTATGATAATAACGCATACTTAACTGTCTGTAATAGGACTAAGGAAAGCATTATTATTGATACCCCTGCGGATCCTGAAGAACTGATAGCAATAGCCTCTACTACGAATGTTACGGCCATATTAATAACCCATAACCATATGGATCATTTGCTGGGATTTGATCAAGTCACGGGAGCTTTTGACGTTCCTGTAGGTATAGGTGGTCCAGATGCGCATGCTTTGCCAGTTCAGCCAGGTTTCTTGTTAGAGGATGGGAAAGATGTGAATTTTGGGGATATGGCAGTGACCCCTATATTTACCCCAGGTCATACGGATGGATCCACTTGCCTGAGGGTAGGCAACCATCTATTTTCAGGTGATACATTGTTTCCTGGAGGACCGGGTAAAAGTCGCTCCCCAGAGGCGCTAGAAGAGCTAGTCACTAGTATTGAGTCGCGTCTTTTAAGTTTGCCCAAAGAGATTGATTTCTATCCAGGACACGGTTCTGACGGAAAACTGTCTGACTCTATTGAACATTACCAGGTTTACGCTTCTAAACAGCATCCAGCAGACCTTTATGGAGATGTTGAGTGGTTGAATAGCTAACTACTGTTTCGATGCTTACATTGTGGAATAGATATTTGTGTCATCGGTTAGAATCGGACACTCAAGTATTGGTTACATCATTACTTGTGATTATTCTCTGCTATGGGTCTATATTAACTACTAGAATTGTTATAACTACGTTCCTGTCGGCTAATAGTCAGTCTTATTTTTCTCCGTGGATTCTGGCTCTTCCTCAAATATTATTGTTGATTTTTGTATTAATAGTGTGTTCTCGTGGCCGTGTGTTTAGTTATAAAGATTTGAGATTACAGCCACCCAAATCTTGGAGGTCATACTTTCTCGCTGTGCTGTGTGTACCAGCCAATATTCTTTTTGTAGTGCTATATATGGTGATTGTCACACGTTTAGAGTTAACTTTTTTTTATACCCCTGAGATACCTAAGAATATTCTTGGATCCGGGTGGTTCATACTAGCAAACTTATTTGCGATTTGTCTTTTCGTTCCAGTAGTTGAGGAAATATTTTTTAGAGGATTTCTTTTGAGATTGCTTATAACTAAGTGGAGCGTATTTTCTTCCGTAGTTTTGACTTCTCTCGTATTTGCTGTTCTTCATGGGCATCTCGGTCTTTTAA
Source organism: SAR202 cluster bacterium (assembly GCA_009392815.1). Taxonomy (GTDB): domain Bacteria; phylum Chloroflexota; class Dehalococcoidia; order Lucifugimonadales; family UBA826. The sequence continues at coordinate 46,967 of VFFS01000045.1, read as the reverse complement.
TTCCAGTTTTTACCTGCTCAGCTGTGATTTCTATCCTTTATATTAGATCTCGCTCGATTTACCCTCCGATACTTACACATGGGTGTATGAATTTATTGGTGGTAATGGTTGCGGCATCAGCATGAATTAACGAGAATATCGTTTGGTAGTTACTCGTGATCTAACTTTGTGACATTTTGAGATATATGTTTTTTGTAGAGATTTGAATATGAATGTTTTGAAAAATAGAATTGATTATTGTCTTGAAAGGGTTGGTGCGGAAAATAGGCCAGCGCTGGTTCCATATCTGACAGTGGGATATCCCACTGTAGAACTTACAGTTCCAATTGCGACTAAAATTCTTGCTTCAGGTGCAGATATGCTTGAGTTGGGAATTCCCTTCAGTGACCCGTTGGCTGATGGACCAACTATTCAGGACACTAGTTTCAAGGCATTGGAGAATGGAGTTACTATCACTACTGCTATTGATTCGGTTAAAGGAATACGTGTCGACAATAATGATTCTCCATTGATTTTTATGGGATACTTCAATCCGTTTCACAGATATGGATTTGATAAATTACTCATAGATATTAAGTCTGCTGGGGTAGACGGCCTTATTGTGCCGGACCTTCCGGCAGAGGAATCAGGGATATTGTCGGAAAAATCCCGGGATCAAGGTATACATATGATCCCGCTTTTGGCTCCTACGAGTACGGATGAAAGAATTGAGTCTGCATGTAAAAACGCTGGAGGGTTCATTTACTGCGTAAGTCTTACTGGAGTTACTGGAGCCAGGAATCGATTATCCACTGGCGTAGAGGAACTGGTGCAACGTATTAGAGCTTTTACTGACCTTCCGGTTCTCGTTGGTTTTGGTGTGTCTACACATTCAGATGTGGAGAGGATTGGACAATTTGCGAGTGGAGCAGTTGTAGGCAGTGCATTCTTGGATGCTGTAGCTAAATCAGATTTGGGCAGAGAGGTAGATACTGCCTCTCAATTTGTCAAAGGGCTTACAGGGTAAACATAATTTTGTTTTATTATGTGCTACACGTTTTTAGGAGAACCATAATATGAGTAAAGTAAGGGCTATAAGAGGAGCTACCACTGCAGATGAGAATACGAAAGATGCAATAGTGGACGCTACTCGCGAAATGTTGGAATCATTGGTGGAAGAAAATGATTTTGAGCTGGATGATGTGATAAGTGCTTTTTTTACTACGACCAAGGATTTGAATGCCCAATTTCCAGCGGTTGCTGCAAGAAAGATTGGATGGGTTGATGTTGCTCTGATGTGCTCACACGAAATGTTTATTGCGGATGCTCAAGAAAGATGTATACGGGTTATGGTTCACGTTAACTCAGATAAAACCTCCAAAGAAATCAATAATGTTTATTTGAAAGAGGCAATTAATTTGAGGAAACGTGGGTTTGAAGATGAAGACAGCTAGAGCTCATTGCGACTTGAAGGTTGCTGCAGCATTTGGATAATGTTCCCGTCTGGGTCCTCAAACGTTGCTACTATCCCACCCCAATGCTCTAATTCAGGTTCCCGTATGAATTTAGTCCCGTTATGTTTCAGTTTGGAACTTACCTCGTTAATGTCTGACACATCAAAATTTATCATTGTTCGAAATGGATCTTTTGAACCACCTTTCACTTTTGAATGAACACCAATGTTGAATCGTATCTCTGTTTTCCCCGTGTTCCACTTATATGCGATAAAGTCCTCTCTCACTGAATGAGGAGTTAAGCCAAGAACTTGTTCATAAAATTTCCTTAAATCTTTTAGATTGTCGGTCCATACAATTATTCCAGATAATTTTTCCAACATTGGATTGTCCTCGTAACTTGATAAGAGTCGCACAAACAAGATTTTCAGTGGCTCAATCTTACTACCTGTCTTCAATTGAATCATGGTTATAATATGAGCTAGGAGACAGTGAAGGGGTCTTAAAAGTCCCTAGGGAGGCAGAAAGCTAACAGAGGGTCTCTAAAAAGGAGGTAGGTAACATTGGATAGTAGTAGTAGGAGGCGGACCAGGTAGGTGTTCCTTGGAACGCCTCCACATACAGGGGTCCCGGGTTTCCCGGGGCCCCGATTTAATTACCTTTCTTTATTTTTGCCCTTCAAAAAATCTTCTTGGATTATTGATCATGATATCGTCTATCTGTTCCTGTGAGGCCCCTAGTTTTTTCAGACGAGGGAGGACTTTTCTCGTAATGAACAAATATCCGTCTGGGTTCGATTGTTTTCTGCTAACTTGACCCTCTTTTGAGTCGATACTTAGTGTTACAGACCAGTCATGTCCTAGCATAATACGTTTACCGTACCCGTCAGATATAAGTTTCATCGCGGTTTCAGTGCGTACTTCCCAGTCTGGCGTACCAGAAGATCTTCCCCCTGGATATCTGTCTAACCCTATCCAAACGCCTTTATCAAGTAGAGATTCCAAGTAAAAAATGTCGGTTGTATCATTGCTATGGCCAATATAGACACGATTGAGATCGGTTCCTTCGTCCTCAAATATCCGAACCTGCTGTTCCCCCACTCTGTCTGGTGCCCATGTGTGTGTTGAAATGGGCACGTTAGTTGACTTTTGGGCTCTTGCCGCAGCTCTTAGGATAACTTCACCTTCCCGTGTCACTCCCCCAACATCATTAGCAACTTTGATTATGCCAGCCTTTATTCCCGTACCTTCTATGCCCTCCAGAATTTCTCGTTGGTATAGAGCGGCGACACTGTCAGAAGTTGCGTTCCAAAACGCTCGTGGTATATCCCTCCACGTTCCAGTAGCACAAATTATATTTACTCCAGACTCGCGAGAAACTTGTTCAATTAATTTGATATCTCTTCCTAAATCCAGTGTCGATACATCTATGATTGAATCAAGTCCTTCACTTTTAGCATCTGTTAAGGCCCTGATACCCTCTTGTATAGACTCATCTCGCCGAATGAATTCAGGGTATATTTGAGGTATACCAGCCGAACTGACTACTACATGTTCATGTGACAAAGTGAATCCCAACTCTGATGTGTCTATTGGTCCAAGGACAGACTCTATTTTGGACATATTCAACTCCACTGATGTTACTAAGAAAAAAGTTATTCAGAAATTATTGGATTTCTAAGCGTACCCACTCCACTGATCTCAATCTCACATATGTCGCCGTCCTTCATGTTTTCAGATGACCCATCCGTTCCCATCCATACAACATCTCCTGGATAAAGGGTTATGTATTTAGTTATTTCAGAGATATATTTTTGAACGCCAAAAATCATGTCGTTCGTATGGAATTTAATTACTTCTCGGTTGTTTAGTCTGACAGTGGTGACCATATCCTCGAGGTTAGCGTCTGTTTCGATCCATGGTCCCATTGGTTTGAATGTATCGCTGTTTTTCGCACGCCACATTGTTCTGTCTGAAGCCTGCCAAGTTCGTTCGCTTACATCGTTCCCAATTGTGTAACCGAGCACACATTCTAGGGCTTTTGATTCACTAATATTTCTTGTCTCCTTTCCTATAACCACTACCAATTCCGCTTCATATTGAACTTTCTCAGTGGCGTCTTTCGGGATCACGATGGGCTGTTGATGGGCTATTAATGCGTTTGCTGCTCTGTATCCGATATCTGCTTTTTCAGGAATATTAGGCTCCGTACCTAACAGGACAGCAGCTTCCCTGACATGTTTTTCATAATTAATACCTGCGGCGTAGAATGTGGGAGGTATAACTGGGGGTAATAATTCAATTGACGCGTAATTATGAGTGGTCCCAGACTCTGTATAGGAGTCCAATGGGGATCCGTACACCTCTTTTACTACCTCACCTTCAAGAATCCCGTAAAAGGTTTTTCCGTCCGATTGATATCTTACCCACTTCATTAGGGACTTCTCCTATTACTAATATTTTTCTACGATAGGCACATTTATTACCGAAATGAAAATTTATGCATCAATCAGCCAAGGGGGTTATTTTTAAATAATCTTGACTAGGTCACTCATCTAAACCTTTGAATACTGTGGCTCTGCTATTTGAGTGCCGTCCGGAAGGTCTGTAATCGTAAAGTCACCAAAAAGAAGGGGAGCCTCTTCTCGCATGATTTTTAGCATTTCGATGGCAAGATATCTAATTTCCCAGTCGGCATACACTGCCCCTCTCATCTCAAAAAAATGACGCAGTGCCCTGACGTTGGCAGTAACAAATATTTTTGTTTCTGTTGCATTTGGCAGTACTGAACGAGCTGCTTGTCGAATTGCCTTTCTACGGTCAGTGTTGAGTTCAAAAAGGTCCCGAGGAAGGGCATTTTCAAGTGACTCTACTAGTTTTCTATAACTATCAGAAGCACTTTCCAGGGCATCGTCCAAAATCTCTCGGGCTATTTCAGCTCCTTCTCTACTTTTCAGCAAAGCTGGTGGAACCACAAATGTACCTTCTGTCTCATCTACGTATCTTTGGGATCTTTGACTATAAGCAAATCCTGCACGATGTCGAACTAGCTCATGGGTCAAGCTTCTGGATATGCCTGTTACAACAAAACCGTAGTTAACGTGCTCAAAGACGCTCCCATCCTTGGAGCTCAGGAGATTATTGATGAAGTCCGTTATGTCTCTACGTCCCCGACCATAACTCATGTAGCACATTCGAGCAGATATCTCCACTACGGCAGCGGACTCGTCGTCTCCGGCTCTTATGGTGTCTGGTATAGGTGGTACGTTTTCATCTTGAAAAAAATCTGCGACCCTTTCCCAGTCCACAGACGGTCGGGTCACAAGATACACGCTCGGTTTTTCTTTGAATGCCATATGAGTCTCCAAGTCTGTGTTTTTTAGCGACAGTTTAACATCATAAGACCGCCGATTTTCTATGCAGACATGCTAGTTTTATTGTCTTGATCAGTCACTACAGCAACTATGTTACATTGGTTCTGGAGTATGGCTTTTCCAACGGCTTACGGCTGCCTCAGCCCGTGGGCTGATTTCGTTCCTAATCCTTACGTTGAGAAGGGCTGGTCGGTCTAGTTTGAAAGCTCGCTCCAAGGCATCCGGAAGTTCCGCTGGATGTTCAACCAACTCTCCATGCCCTCCTAAAGCTTTCACAACTTGATCGTATCTGGACGGTAGTAAGTCAGTTGCTACTGTTTTTCCAAAGACTCCCAGTTGTATTTGGCGGTCGATTCCCCACGCGGAGTCGTTGCCCATAATTCCTACAATGGGTATATGGTGACGAACGGCAGTGTCATATTCAAGGCCGTTAAAGCCGAATGCTCCATCACCAGTAAACATAATAACTCTTCTATCAGGATAGGCAATCTTCGCCGCCATAGCTGTTGGAAGAGCTTGTCCAAGCATACCGAGAGTCGGCAAATACCACCATGAATTTTTGACATTTGATTGATAGTAGGCTCTTCCAAAATGGCAGAAGTCACCTCCGTCAAAAACCAATATGTCGTCATCCTTGAGTTGTTTAGCAACACTCTCATGTACGAAGGCAGCGTGCATTGGAGATTCCTCCAGTGCTATCTCTTTCAAATCTTGGGCCTGGCTCTCTTGATCATTTTTGAGTACATCCAGCCAATCTAATTCCGGCCATTTGTGCTTGGATGCCTCATCTGCCAGTTGCTTCGATATTTCAGAAATGTCACCAACTATTCCCACATCAACGCCCCTGTTTCTCCCAATTACTGATCCATCGGGGTCTATCTGAATTATTTTTGCTTCCTTAGGCACCACCGGTGCCATTGCGTAACCTACGATCAAGTCCTGCTTTCTTCCCATCAATATCAACAGGTCTGTTTCTCTTATTCTTCTTGCGGCCTTGTTGAGGGCACTATCGAAGAAACCCCTACTATACGGGTGTGTGTCCGCTACCAAACCTCTAGCATCACCTTCAGTCATCAATGGAAATTTAGTAGTTTCTAAAAGACGTTCCAGCTCAGTACCAGACCCTGAGTATGAACCTGCACTTCCCAAAATAATAAGAGGCTTTTTGGCCTGCTTCATGAGATCAATGGCTTTTTCAATTTGTGAATTGGATGCTTTGGAAGATTGGTTTGGTCTGTATTCCGATGGTCTGTAGAACGTCACATCGTCTTCATCCACTTCCATTTCTTGAACATCGACAGGAATAGTTAAATGAACTGGTCCTCTCCGTCCGTCGAATGCAATACGAATGGCTTCTGCGATGAAGTCTGGGATTCTTTTGGGATCTGTAACCATTCGGCTATATTTTGTAGTCGGTGCAGCCATGCCAACTTGGTCTATTTCTTGCATTGCCCCTCGGCCCAGCTCTTCAAGTTCTGCACACCCGCTGATTGATAAAAGAGGGCTTTCGGAGTGAAATGCATTTGCCAGCCCAGGAATCGCATTGGCAAAGCCTGGGGTGGTATATACGGCAACGCCAATTTTACCAGTTAGTCGACCCCAGGCGTCAGCCATATGAACAGCTGCCTGCTCATGCCTTGTGTCATAAATGTGAAATCCTTCATCAGCCATGACATCAAGTGCAGGGAGGACGTGATCTCCTGCAAGGGTGAAAATATTTTCGACACCCTCCATTTTTAAGGACTTTGAAATTAAGTAGCTTCCGGTTACTTTGGACATTTCGCTCCTACTTTACTGAGGAATAATATTAAATTTACTTCGAGACGATGAGTGGGATAATTCTTAGCTGTGAATAAATCTGTGTCAAGCGGCTGGTTAGATTGGACGATATTACTGGACATAATATCTAAGCCTTAATTGTGCTCGTTGGTCGCCAGAGGGGTCGCGTGCTATACTCAAGTGTGGTAAAAAAACATGAAAAGTCGGCGTAAGGAGCTTTTCTTCTTGGCAGAGCGTAAAAGAAATTATGAGTTAGTTGTGGCCTTGACCCCTGTTGTCAACGAGGCAGAAGCTGAGACCATCGTAGAAAATATTAGCGGTTTTATTTCAGATCAGGGTGGTGAGGTTACTGAAAGTGAAACTTGGGGTATAAGGCGTCTTTCTTTCCCAATTAAGAATTTTCAGGAAGGTAATTACGTAAGAGCACTTTTGACACTAGATGCTTCTTCTGTGGTCGAACTTGAGAGAAGCTTACAGGCAAATGAAGAAGTTTTAGTTCATATGGTTGCCAGGATCTAATAGCAATTGTTTTGCTATTGAGGATAAATAGCTATGACAATGAATAAAATTCTTGTAATTGGAAATCTGGGCTCTGATCCTGAAATGAGATATACCCCAAATGGTAATGCTGTCACCTCGTTTAGTGTTGCAACCAACAGGCGTTATAGGACCGCTGATGGAGAAACAAGAGAGGAGACAGAATGGTTTCGTGTAAACGCTTGGAATAGATTAGGAGAGACGTGTAATCAATATCTCCAGCGAGGAAGCAAGGTATATGTTGAAGGCACATTAACTAGTGATGCTTATCTTGCCAATGATGGGCAGCCACGTGCATCTTTAGATATTCGAGCGACTGAAGTGAGGTTTCTGGATAGTAGAAACTCTTCTTCTGTCAGTAATCCGAGTGACACATATCCTGCTAACGCTCAAAGGCGGGAGTCTGGTCAAAGTTCGCAAGTCTCAGATCAGGATGGAGAAGAATTTGATGATTTGCCTTGGTAGAACCGGAAGATTCTACGTGTCATAGAGTGAATAATTAAGGCGTGCTTACCTAGCATCTATTATACTAGACATCTTACAAATCAAATCGATATACCCAAATAAAACAATTTATTGATCTCACCCTTGGGGGAATAATGACTACAGATACGACTCAGCCGTCAAGACCTCAGCAAAGAAGGCCACGTCCGAAGTTTTTTTCGAGACGAAAAGTGTGCCAGTTTTGTGTGGATAAAATTGAGGATATTAATTATAAAGACACAGATAGGTTGAAGCGATTCCTTTCAGATCGATTTATGATTGAAGCGAGAAGAAAAACAGGGGTTTGCTCTAGGCACCAACGAGCTCTTGCGAGAGCTGTCAAAAAAGCACGGCAGCTTGCACTTCTGCCATTCACCTCTTCGCATAGAGGGTCTTTTGCTATCAACTTTAGGCCTCGTAATTAGATTATGTATACAGACAGATCGGTTTGAAAATCTCGACTTATCTGTTTGAAATAACCCTAATTTCAGAGGTAGATATTTAACTAAATTTAGGTTTCACGGTTAGTTTATTGGCGGATTCTAATCCTACAAGAAGAGTTTCTGAACGTGTCCAATCCGGGACCCACCGTCTGGATAGGCGCCATCAGGCTATGAGGCAACCTCGTCTTCGAAGAAGGCAAAGATTGGCGATAGGAGCCGTTGGGGCTGCAATTTTTCTAATATTGGCCGTATTCGCTATTGGATATGTCGTCGCTTTTGTTTTGCCTCCAAGGGAACTCGTTGTTAGTGTTAATGATGTGAAATACACCCGCGGTGACTTGGTGGAATTGGTTAGGATAAAGCAAAGAAGTGCGGAGTTTGCTGGCGAATCGATTGATGCAAGCACAAATATTTTTGAATCTCTTCAAACTGTCGTGGAGAATGAGATTATTAAGCAGAGCGCTCCATCACTTGGAGTGACTGTTTCCGATAGTGAAATAGATACTCGGGTAGATGCCATGATGAGACCCAGCGAACAGGAATCCCTTGGCAAGAGTGACGAGCAGATAACTCGGGAAACGAAAGAAAGGTATTCCTCTTATTTGAACATGGTTCAGATTGATGAACCCACTCATAGGGAGCTGGTAAGGAAGAGCATGCTCCGTGAGAAAGTTCGTACATATGTGGGAGACTCAGTTCCGTTTGTTGCTGAACAAGTTTACTTATTCCGCCTTGTGATGTCCTCAAGGGGTGAAATCGATATCATGAATATCAAATTCGAAGATGCAATAAGAGGAGCTAATAATCCAGCTACCTACCAAGCTGCATTCTTTGAGATAGTTAGGGAGTTTTCTGAGGATATTCCTGAAACTATTCGCCGGGGAGGTGAGATAGGTTGGGTAGCGAAAGGTGTTATTCCTGATTATGAATATGCGTTCTTTGACTTAGAACCTGGCCAAATAACGGACCCAATTCCTAATGTGGATAACAAGAACCAGCTCTACTTCTTCATGATCAGTGATAAACAGAAAGGAAAGGAATTATCTCCAAGTGTCAGGGACGAACTCAAAAATAAAGCGCTTGTGGAATGGGTTAATCAACAACGGAAGTCCCATGAGGTATATGCAGTATTCAACTCGGACATATATAACTGGATATTTGAGCAAATGAAGATAAGTATTGATATTCCCGAACCTACACCAGATCCCTTCCAACAAATTCTTGGTGGACCTTAAGATACGTCGTGAATAAGTCTGTAGGTGTAGCAATGTTGGGAATGGGAGTAGTTGGTTCTGGCGTTGCTGAAGCTCTTTTCCAAAAATCGGATTCGCTCACGAATCAGATTGGGGCGAATGTTGATCTTAAGTTAATCTTGGTAAGAGACAAGTCTAAATCACGTTCATTTGATGTTTCTCCTAGCCTGTTCACAGATAACTTTGATGAAATAATTGAAAGAGATGATGTTGATATTGTCGTGGAAGTTATGGGTGGAGAACATCCGGCTCTTGAGTTCATATTGGCTGCGTTGAAAGCAGGTAAACATGTTGTTACGGCTAACAAAGAAGTCATGGCAAAGCACGGGCCTGAAATATTTGATATTGCTAGGGAAAGAGACGTGCGAGTACTATTTGAAGCAAGTGTGGCAGGGGGTACTCCTGTTGTATCGCCGCTGATGCGGGACCTTGTTGCCAACGAAGTTAATGGCATAAAGGCGATAATCAACGGAACCACGAATTACATGCTAACCAGGATGTCCACGGAAAACATAGATTATGAGACGGTGTTGAAAGAAGCCCAAGAACTTGGTTATGCAGAACCTGATCCTACTAATGATGTTGAAGGAATAGACGCTGCGTATAAGCTTGCCATCTTGTCTACACTTGGATTTCGTGCACAAGTAAAAGATGATGATGTTTTTTGTGAGGGGATAACTGGCCTCAGTGCCAAGGATTTTCAGTATGCTGATGAACTTGGGTATACGATTAAATTGTTGGCTGTATCCTCAAGGACGAATGGTGAAGTCCAAGCTAGAGTTCATCCGGCTCTGGTAGAAAAGGATCAGATGCTTGCTAAAGTTGATGGAGTTCTCAACGCTATAGAAATTGAGACAGATCTCACTGGGCGGGTGCTTTTTCATGGTCCAGGTGCAGGGTCAATGCCTACTTCCAGTGCTATCGTGGCTGATATCATAAATATAGGTCGGAATATTGCTGGCAACGCTGCATTTCTGGATCCTGTCAGGCTATCCGAGACAATAAAGGTGCAATCTATTTCTGATCTCCAGACCAAGTATTATTTGAGATTAGAAGCTAAGGATGAACCTGGCGTTTTAGCACAAATCGGGTCGGCACTGGCAGAAAATAATATAAGTATTTCTTCTTTTATACAGAAAGGTTTCGATCCGAAACATGGGACTGCTGAACTGGTTATAATGACCCATAGGGCCACGGAAAGATCAGTTCAGATTGCTGTTAAAGACATAATGGACTTGGGTGTTGTAGCGGGCATTGGAAATATGATTAGAGTTGCGGAGTGATGGAAATCGATACAATTACTTTTTATACCTGGGGTCGTTGAAGCACATGCAAGAAAGTGGGTGCGGAGCTCTCACAGGCTGGTTACAAACTTTTGGAGAGAGACTTTTTTAAAGATCCTTTCTCCGAGGATGAGTTGATTGGAATTATAGGATCTAGAAATCCGGAGGATTTCTTCTCATTTAGGAGCCCGTCATTCAGGAAACTCCAACTTGATCGAGATAACTTGAACCAAGGGGATCTGGTCGGACTGATGCTCCAAGAACCCAGGCTAATTCGACGCCCATTGATTTCTGGAAAAGGTAAGCTTTTCGTTGGAACGGATAAAAAGGCCTTGGCAGAGCTTTTGAATTAATTGGGTGGTCTGTGTGAGTTTATTTGACTCTCCTCTAAACAGACTGCCTATAGTTTCCAAATCAATGGCAGTATGGGAGTGTACTAATGATAGGACTTGAGGGAAAATCCGTGATTGTTACTGGGGGGGCTAGTGGAATAGGGATGGGAATTGTGAAGGTGCTTTCATCGGCCGGCGCTTCTACACTAATTGCCGACAGAAATTTTCAAGGTGTAAAAGATATCTCTGATTCTTTAAAAGGCACCCATGTACCGTGCAAGGCGGATGTAACCAATCTAAGTGACGTAGAAGAAATGGTTTCACTTGCCTTAGAAACTTTTGGAAAGGTAGACATCCTAGTTAATAATGCAGGGATTATAGGGGCATCAGAGTGGTGGGATAGGGAGATACCTAATGATGATGATTGGGATCAAGTACATTCAGTAAATGTTCGAGGTGTAGCTCGAGTTACACAGGCAGTCTCTCCCCATATGAAAGAAATGAAGTATGGGAAGGTCGTTAATATTGCTTCAATAGCAGGTAGGCGTGGAAGCCCAGATTTGCCACATTACAGTACCACTAAGGCCGCGGTTATTAGTTTGACTCAGTCTAGCGCTTTGGAGTTGGCAGAATTCGGAATAAATGTAAACGCTATTTGTCCGGGGTTGCTATGGACACCAATGTGGGAGGCTATTGCAAGAAGGAGAACGCACAGCTCCCGTATTTCATCGAATGATGAAAGTGGTAGGGAATTCTTTGAAAGGGTTGTTCAGGAGACTATTCCTTTGAAGAGAGAGCAAACGCCCGAGGACATTGGAAATCTCTGCGCTTTTCTTGTCTCAGATTTGTCCTCTAACATTACTGGACAGGCGATTAATGTTGATGGGGGAAGATTTAGTAACTAGATGATTCTTTTTTCATAAATATGCATGGGAAGATCGCCAATATGCATATAATGCCGGCGACTTGGTAAAAATCGCTGAATATTGAGACTCCGATTCCTGTTAATGTGGTCTGAAATTGGTCCAAACGTGTAGACATCTGTGTGGCAGTTTCCCCAACACTTTGTAAAGGAACCTCTACCCCAATAAGTAAATCTTGGAATTGGCCTGAACCCCATGCGGCTATAGCGGATACCCCTAAAGTCATTCCAATAAACCTAGAGGTGGTTATCACCCCGGCTGCAGCGCCTTTCATAGTTTCTCGTCCCGAGTTTACAGCTGTCACTGTAACGGGAGCGATTATTAAACCAAATCCGAGGCCAGCGATTATCAGATGTAAGCTCATAAGCGGATCTTCGATATTTTGATCCCAGTATTTCATTAGTAGAAGAGCCATTCCACACATGACTAAAGCAGTTATTGATGGGATTCTTCGGTCGAGTTTTTTCGTTAAAACGCCCCCAATAATTGCTCCAATCGGTATGGCAATTGTCAGCCGCGAAAGAATTAAGGCACCTTCCATTGGAGATTTCATTAAAATGGTATTCGCCATTAGCGGAATCGTTACCAATGCAATCATCAAAGCTGCCCCGTAAAGTATGTTAACAATATTGGAGGCAACGAACTCCAGGTTCCTGAAGAGAGCTAGTGGGATAATAGGATTTGAAATTCGCGCTGCTAGGAATGGGTATCCTATTAGGCAAAGTACCCCCAGCGTAAGATAAAAATATACCTGAGTGTTTGATTGGCCTAGATAAGAGAATCCGAGAGTTATCAGGCAAAGGGCTCCCGCTATCATTGCGGCACCAATGTAATCTACCTTTCCTTTATTTTTTTTTGTATTAGGGAACGACAGATAAATTCCGGACAAAACCACAATAGCAATGGGAATATTTAACCAAAATACCCACTGCCAGTCCAACAACTTTGTCAGCAGGCCTCCCCAGACTGGCCCTATTACTGCTCCCATTTCAGCGGCAGCCCCTATGAGTCCGAAAGCCATGGCCCTTTTCCCAATTGGATATATGTCGGCAACCATCGCTATTGAAACGGGGACCAAAGCTCCCGCACCTATGGATTGAATTATTCTGGTTACTACAATCCATTCTATTGTCGATGTCGTTCTAACAATCAAGCCCAAAGAATTACCGAAATTCGAATTCCTCAGTGTCTCAGAGTCTATGAGCCAGTACATTGATCCTGTCATTGCAGTTCCAATCGATCCGAGCATGAAAATTACCATCCCTATGACATATATATTTCGTCTGCCGAATATGTCTGATAATCTCCCCATGACTGGCATAACAGCAACGTATCCAAGTAAGTATCCAGTAATCGTCCAAGAGACTTTATTTAGCTCTGTAACTCCCACGTTAAGGTCTGTCATCATACTGGGGATAATTGTGACGACTACAGTTTGGTCATCTGCAGCGAAAAAGACACCCGCTATTATTGCTAACATTGCCAAGTGCTGGCGTCTTTTATTGAGGGATGTTTTCAATGATTATCTGATGTCTGGAGTTGCTATATCCATAACCTCATCGATTCTAGATATTTCTAAAACTCTAATTATTTCGTTTGGGTCACTTTCGCTAATTTTTCCTGCTATTTCAGCCCTGGCAATAACGGAGGATTGATCGTCGATCCAAATGGTTAAATTAACATCTTCACTTATTGTGTCCTGAAAAATATAGTCGAATGACGATGGAGATATCTTTCCTGATATTTTTATATATTTGCCTTTTGATGAAAGTACATGAGGCTCATAAACGTCGTCAATAATAGATGCAATCATTGTGTCAGGGTCCAAGAAATCGAATGGATTGGTATTTTCCTTTATCATTTGCCATTTCTGTGTCAGTGGATCTCTTAGATAGGTCGTATCCTCCGTTTTGACTATGCCAGCTGAGACGGGGATATTTCCAAATAGAAGCTGGCTTTCAAGATATATTCCGCTGTCTCTGCTTACTGAACCTGTAGCATCAACTAGAGTTAACGACTGGTCTATTTTTGATCCATCCGCCATTCGATGAGACAGGTAAAATTGATAACTTTTGATGGATGACATAGCTTTCTTAGAACTTGATAGGACTTCTATGGGATTAGTGGGTAGTGTGGGCGAAGTTACTAATAAGTTTTTTTTATCGTTGGAACATGAGGTCGAGAGAGCTAGCGTTAAGGTTGCTATAAGTAAAGTCATTAATATATGGCGCAAATTTATCATGTGGAGTGGCCTGTTAAATTTGTTTTTCTGTTTCACCAAATAAAAGAGCCCTGCTGGCAAAGCAGGGCTCTTTTATTTGGGCCAGTATTATCTCGCTTGCTGGGATTAATCTATTGTCGCCTGCCTTTCGCATACAGCACACCACCTATTGCTACCAAAGATAATCCTACCAGCATCGATATTTGCATGAAGGATGCCAGAATGCTCTCACCCACACTTGGGAGACCCAAATCAAGTATATGGGTGGAGTCAGCTACTGCTGGTTTAACTACTTCTGCAGCAGGTAAGGGACTAGCTGTGATAGAGAAATTGGCCATATCTCGAGCAGCATCATATACCTGGGCCCCGCCACCTTCTCCTGCACCGGTAGAGATAATCACAGGTTCATCAGGATCGGAGGCATCTGTGACAGTATCTGCAACCCCTCCACTATTGTCCGCATCGAAACCGTTTCTTGCTGCATTCAGTTGGTTAAGGAGTGAGTCGATAAATATTTTTTGAACAGCTACCGATGAATTCGTAAGTACGTCGTTTGTGGCTGTTGTGCTAGCACTGTTAGCCCACGCTTTCACGTTAGCTACCATCTCGCTGATGTTGGCAGCGGAGGCTCCAATTCCTGTTTCGTCAGGAGCAGCAGCGACCGCGGCCTTGGCGTTAGCATCTGCGGCATCTGCAAATCCATTAATACCAGATATGTTTACAAACGCTAGGGCTATTTTTTCGTCTATTGTGGCCTTATCGGAGGCCGCATGGGCTTCCTCAGCAGCAGAAATAGCTGCATCTAGTTCGTTATTCAGCGCCAGGGCACTTGAGATCGAAGCATTGATTTCTACGGTAGCAGCGTTAGGAAGCGAGTCACTGTAGGCTATCAAGCCATCGGACCCAGATATAGTTATCCTGCTGAAGGAGGCTAGTAGGTCTGAACCGTCGTAGCCTTCTGAATCACTATCGAACGTTATGTCGAGTGTCCCGGTAGACTGAATTACTCCTTGGATAACGGGGAGTATTACATCGGCACTTCCAACTGACAGCGAATTCACGTCGTTGGCTGAAACCAATGACGCGGTATATGTGCCAGGATTTATCCCAGACAAGGCTATTACAACAGAATCACCGGTTGCTTTGTCGTCTTCAATGGATGCTGTTCCCACCGATGGTGGTTCTGCAGCCTGGGTAACCAAGGCTGGCGACAACATCGCAACGACAAGGATGGCCAAAATTGCTAATAATTTTGTACTGAACATGGCCTAAACATTGCCTCCTTGCCCAGTGGGTTTACTGGTAATTAATCCCCTCACGTACGCGCACGTACTACGTTAACACAAACGAAGTATGCGGAATAGCAGTTGCCAGTCATAAATTTCTCAATAACAGAGAGGATACAAACTGCTTGATTAGGAGAGATTTTATTTCAGTATCTTCTTATGCCCTAGATCATTTGTTAAACAGGGTTGTTACTAACTTATCCCTAGCATCCAGATTTTGATTTTCTCCAAAATAACAGTTTGTTTTAGGAGAATTTTATGATCTATTCTCAACTATACTGATTTAAAAAAAGTGTGAGTTGGTGAACATTGAATTCCGACATTTTTGAACAAGGACTGCGTGAATTTGGAATAGATCCCAGAAATGAACTTGTGGATTTGATAAAAAGTTATCATGAAATCCTTATTGAGTGGAATGGGCATACTAATCTGACATCTGTAACTGACTGGAATGACGCGGTATATAGGCATTATCTTGATTCTGCTTCCCTGGTTATGATTGATTCTTTATCGAGTCATTGTGACAGTGGGCATACGAGGTTAATAGATGTGGGAACGGGAGCTGGTTTACCAGGGATGATATTGAAATTACTCTTCCCGAAATTGCATGTAACTTTGCTTGAGTCGTCTTCAAAAAAATGCCACTTTTTGCAAGAAGTTTGCAAAAAACTAGACTTGTCTGGTCTCGAGATAGTGTCAGAGAGAGCAGAGATACAGGGACACAAACAAGGCTACAGGGAGTCCTATGATATTGTCGTTTCTAGAGCTGTATCAAAGCTTAATGTTCTTGCCGAATACTGTCTCCCTTTTTGCAACATGGGGGGAGTGATGGTTGCGATGAAAGGCAGAACAGTGAATGCAGAGTTGAATAGTGCTATGAATTCCATCTCTGTGTTGGGAGGACGGGTTATCGAGGTGGTGGATTGTTCGACTCGAATAGCCAAATTGGATGGACGATTAGTTGTAGTCCTTAAGGATAGTAATACGCCTGATCGGTACCCTCGACGAGCAGGCATGCCAGCTAAAAGACCCATCAGGTAAGGGTTCTGCAAAATTTTCCGCCTTCAACTTCAAACAGGATGCTTTATTTCGGAATCTGTTTTTGGTTATCAACCGTCTAATTAATTTCAGTGCATACCCTGGTTCAACTGACATTATGACTGGTTTCGATGGGTCAAGTAGGTATCATAAATTTTCAAAGGAGGGCTAGGGGATTTGTATTTATGTGCATGCAAAAATGCGGTTTCGTGATTTCAGACCAATAGTGTGCTAGGAGTCAGACCCCGTGGCCTTGTTTGATTATTGAGAGAGATAGAATAACCAGGCCGTAGTGACGCTTATTGACTTACGGTCGGGATGTGCCTAGACTACCAGTGAAATATAGTCATTATCTACTGACGCGATATGTTTATATGAATCTGGGAGGGACTTAGATGACTTTGAAGCGCGTTCACCATGTGGTTAATAGACCTGGAAGAAAGAAGGGTCATGACGACGTTACGATTCAAGTGGCCGATGAACTGGCCACGGTACCCGGAATTCCCCAGAGGAAGCAGGATGTAGATTTTTACAGTCGGAATTATCCGTTGGAGACGCAGAATATTGAAAAGGCTGCAGATCGAGAATGGACTTGGACTGTTTACACTGGTGAGATGTATGAATACAGAAAGCATCACGACAAAGTAAATAAACCTTTGGTTGATGCTGCTTTTGTCTCCGGTGGCGTGGAGCCGACAGGAGATGTTGTAGCAGGCAAAGACGTTACTGATGAAATTCGTGAGAAGGCGCGTGATCTAGGTTTCGGGGAAGTTGGTTTTACGAAATACGACCGCCGCTACACATATAAGAGTAAAAAGGGGTGGGCGAAGTATGAGCACGCGATCTGCTTAGCCCTAGAACAAGATTACTGGCAAACACAGACCATTCCAAGTATGGAAGCCGAGTTTGCGCATTTTGGAACTTATGAAGAAGAAGGTGGTTACGCCCTAGAGTTAGCCGACTTTATACGTTCCTTAGGTTATCGGGCACAGATTCATAGCCCCAACGATAACAGCGCTCCGTATATTCCAATGTTTGTAGAGGCTGGTCTTGGTCAACTAGGAGCAAATGGCCAGCTTTTATCTCCACACTTCGGGTCTAGGTCTAGAATTTTCATAATTACCACTGACGCCGAAGTTACTTATGATAAGCCCATAGATTACGGGTTCCATAAGTTTTGTGAGGAATGCCAGGTATGTGTCAATAGATGCCCTGGACGTGCCCTTGTAAAGGACAAAGTGTGGTGGCGAGGAGCTGAGAAGCACAAGCTTATGTATGACCGATGCCGGCCTGTTATGGCCACGTATGAAGGTTGCGGTATATGCATGCTGACATGCCCGATTCAAAGATATGGAGCTCCTGCTGTTATGGAGCACTTCGTTGAAACTGGCAATGTACTCGGAAAAGGAACAGATAACCTCGAGGGCTTTGAAATTAGAGGCAAAGGTTATTTTGGACCAGGTGAGCTACCCTCCTTTGACAGAGAATTTTTCGATATGCCTCATGGGACGAAGGATGAATGGTTGTTTGATCAGTTCAAGAAGAAGTTGAGCGAAAAAGGTGCTGCGTCATCTGAAGAGGCAAAAGACTTTGCTGACGAACTCACAACCATAATCACTGAGGAGACCGGCTACGACTCGGGGCTCTAAGTTATCCAGGGGGGCAACCAATTTAATGTCTAGCAACGCTAGTTTTAAGAAAGAACATATAGACGCCCTTTTTGGGGAATTAAATAGTGACTACAAAGATATGCAAGAGAGCGAGCAACTTCACAGAGATGCTCATCTAGCTATTGCATACTTTGACTCTGGAAGAGATATCCCTGACACAATAGATCCAAGAGTTCATGAGCTGCTAGAGAAGCACGGCCCCTCTTCCTAAAAGAAGGGGCTGTCTGCCTTAATATTATTGGGAGCGTCACCTGTGGCTTCTCCCGCTTAGTACATTCCGTCCTAACTGAATGTTTGCGACAACTCAGTTATAATTCCCTCGCATTTCATATATGCAAAGTTGCTATGTGCCCACAACAGATATAAACAATAAGTCAACAAGTCAACGAAATTCATAAGGGGAGAAAATATGTCCACTGAGACAAAAGATCTTTCATTACTAAAACATAAATCTGGAATTGTGAGTCTTGGGCCTGATCGTGCTCCGGCACGCTCTATGTTAAGGGCGGTGGGGCTGGGCGATGATGATATGGAGAAACCATTTGTAGCCGTTGCGAATCTCGCAAGCGATGTTACTCCATGTAACGTGCACTTGACTCGGATAGCAGAGAGGGCTAAGGAAGGATTATGGGACGCACAAGCTGTCCCTTTCATGTTCGGTACTATCACCATCAGTGACGGCATATCCATGGGGACTGAGGGGATGAAAGGTTCGTTGGTTAGCAGGGAGGTTATTGCGGACTCCATTGAAACGGTTTGTTTTACAGAGGGAATGGACGGCTTGGTCGTTGTGGCTGCTTGTGACAAGAATATGCCGGGGGCAATGATGTCGATGGCTAGACTAAATATCCCGTCAGTTTTTGTTTATGGGGGTGCAATTCTCCCCGGATCCTACGCTGGACAGGATATAAATATACAGGACATGTATGAAGCTGTCGGAGCTTTCGCCAAATGTCAAATAAGTATTGATGAACTCATGGATATGGAAAGGGCAGCATGTCCTGGAGAAGGGGCTTGCTCTGGGATGTTTACTGCTAACACTATGGCTTCTGCAATAGAGGCTATGGGAATGTCTATTCCGGGTGCGGCTTCGATTCCTGCGGTAGACAATCGCAACCTCGATGTTGCCCATGAAGCAGGTAAATACATATATTCGATGCTAGAACGGGGTGTAAAGCCTAGGGATATTATGACCAAAGACGCGTTTGAAAATGCTATTCGCTTGGTTTTATCAATGGGAGGATCGACTAACGCGGTGTTGCATTTGTTGGCCATGGCCAGAGAAGCGGAAGTAGATTTGACCATAGAGGATTTTGACAGACTTAGTCTTGAAACACCCTATCTAACTGATTTGAGACCTGGTGGTAAGTATGTGATGTCAGATGTAGATCGATCGGGTGGAGTTCAGGTCGTTCTTAAAGAGCTCTTAGATGCAGGTCTTTTACATGGTGATGCGGTTACTATAAATGGCAAGACTATTGGTGAGAACTTAGAAGGGGTTACTACAAAACCTGACGAAAAGGTTATTTACTCAGTTTCCAATGCTAAAAGTTCTACAGGTGGCTTAGCGATATTAAAGGGTAATCTTGCCCCGGAAGGGGCTGTAATGAAGGTTACAGGGACTGACCACCATGAGCATGAGGGTCCAGCCAAGGTTTATGATGGCGAACGTGCTGCTTTTGAGGCAGTAACTAATGGTGAAATAGATCATGGTGATGTGTTAGTAATTCGGTACGAGGGTCCAAAAGGCGGCCCTGGGATGCAGGAAATGCTGGCTGTTACAGGTGCGATCATGGGGGCAGGGTTAGGGGAATCAACGCTTCTTATCACTGACGGCAGATTTTCCGGAGCTACTCGTGGTCCTATGATAGGGCATGTAGCTCCTGAGGCCGCAGTCGGTGGACCGATCGGTTTGATAGAAGAGGGCGATACTATATCAATGGATGTAGGTTCTCGTCAGCTTAACGTGAATATTTCTGATGAGGAACTTGAGTCTAGAAGACAGAAGTGGCAACCCAGAAAGTCTAATTATGAGAGAGGTGTCTTAGCCAAGTATGCAAAGCTTGTGTCTTCGGCATCGGTTGGAGCAGTAACAAGCTAGATAGAATCCATTTGATTTTCTTTAACAGAATATAACTCTTCGCTTTGTCCTAGCCATGCATGGTTAGCTTGCTCGTCCATGGTGTGACCTGAGGTCTGTTCCGGTGGTACCATTTTAGCCTGAATAATCTAAAGAGTTGTTGATTGTACGATACCTTGGCATTTAGGAGATGTGTTCGCTGTTAATTAGAACTTCACTTTTCACTATTAGTGCGATCTTAATGCTCAGCACAATTTATTTAATATTTATCTGGGTGCCTACAGAACAGAACCTTGGTGTTTCCCAGAGGATTTTTTATTTTCATGTTCCTTTAGCGTGGATTGGAATGGTGTCAATAATACTTGTCGGCGTTGCTAGCGTTGTTCATTTAATTTCGGGAAATGATAAATGGGACGCTTTGGCATATTCGGCAGCTGAATTGGGTGTCATATTCGCAACGTTGATATTGGTAACCGGAGCTATATGGGCTAAGCCTGTATGGGGTGTTTGGTGGTCTTGGGACCCTAAACTCACCACAACTCTTATTTTGTGGTTTATTTATGTTGGCTACTTGATGGTTAGGGCCTATTCACCTAGTGGTTCTCAGGGGAGGCGTTATGCCTCGGTGGTGGCACTGTTAGGTGCGATTGATGCACCGTTGATATATCTGGCATCGATATGGTGGAGAACCGCCCATCCTGATTTGAATATAGGACCGCTAGCTGAATCGAGTCTTGACTCAGACATGCTTTTGACATTTGTTGTTGCCCTTATAGCCTTCACGTTGTTTTACGTATATTTATTATGTGAGAGAGTTCGTATTAGGAGGGTAGAGGATACCCTCGATGAGGTTTATCAATATGCTTCTGTATCGAATTAACAAGTTTTTTGGGGCCCCATTAGTATTGGTGGCGTTCCTTTTCATTTGCAAAGGCATGACTGGTATGGACTTATTTGCCGCAGATCCTGTTGCTTCATCTTCGCCTGGGTCGGACGGACCTCAGGATAATCTCAGATTCCTATTCGCCGTTTTTTTTATAACTTGGCTGGCGTTTTTTGCCTATATATTTTTTCTTTCCAAAAGGTTATCTGAAATGAAGCGAGAGGTAGAAGAACTGAGAAGATCCATAGTTGTGAATTCACAAAAATAATTTTAGGAGTCAGATTAGGGTGGATCAGGAAAACGTAGAAGGAAACCTAGATTCTTCAACGTCAGGTAATCAAGGTCTCCTGACTGCCAACCGCGGTAAGTTTCTGATAGCGGCTATAGTGCTTATCAGTTCGCTTACTTATTTTGCTTTTATGGCATTTCAAAGTGCTACGGTTTATTACTACACGGTGGGAGAAATAAATCGTGAGGCATCCACACAGGAAGGACGTATAGTTCGGGTAAGCGGAAAGCTTGTTCCAGATTCATTTCATAGATCAGAAGGCTCGACTGTTGCCCATTTTTCGCTTACAGATGGGGAATATGTTATGGATGCTAAGCACAACGGTGTATTACCTGATCTATTCTTCAATGAACATTCTGAAATTATACTTGAGGGTGTACATCACACAGAGAAAGAATTTGACAGCCAAAATGTTATCGTGAAATGCCCTTCAAAGTACGTTGCTTTATCGGAATCAGAATAAGATATGAGTAATTAAACATCCTCTGTTATGTTCGGGTTTTGCAGTCACCCAAGGCTTTCCTCTAGCAACTCAACCAGATCTTTTACCTTCCTCGAGTCTGATACACCTTTGGATTCGACCCCCTCTTCCATCATTTGCATACAGAAGGGACAGGATACACCGACAGTGTCAGCATTGGTTTCAAGGAATTGGTCCGTCCGAGCGTGATTTACTCGCTCTGACCCTCCTTCTTCAAACCACATATGTCCCCCTCCTGCTCCGCAACAAAATCCGTTTCCTCTACATTTTTCCATCTCAATTAATTCAAGTCCTGGGATGGATTTCGCTACATTTCTTGGGGCATCATAAATTCCATTTTGTCTCCCGAGGTAGCAGGAGTCGTGGTATGCCAATTTAGTATCTATTTCGACGATGGGTTTTATGATCTCCTGCTGTATTAGGTCAGAAATTAGTTCGCTGTAATGAAGGACTTCAAAACTGCCTCCAAGGTGAGGGTACTCATTTTTAATGTTATTGAAACAATGGGGGCAACTCGTAAGAATCTTTTTTATTCCATAGCGATTGAAAGTTTCTATATTTTGCATCGCTAGCATTTGGTATAGGTATTCGTTACCCATTCTTCTGGCGGGGTCCCCTGTACATGTCTCCTCAGGGCCTAGAATGGCGAAGTTTACTTTGGCCCTATTAAGAATGCCCACCATTGCCCGAGGGATGCTCTGGCTGCGTTGTTCGAGAGCGTTTGTGCATCCAACCCAAAGCAAATATTCGGCCTCGGGATTCTCGCTGAATGTCTGAACATCCAGGCCTTCATACCAACTTTCACGGGTGAAGGTAGTCCCGCTCCATGGATGTCCTCGTTGTTCTAAATTGAGTAATGCACCTTGGGCCCCTTCTGGTATGTCTGGCTCCTCCATAACCATGTATCTTCGAATGTCTATAAGAGGGTGAAAAGGTTCGTTTCCCACAGGGCATACTTCGGTGCAAGCTCCACAGGTTAGACAGTCCCAAACAGCTTCCTTTTCTATTCGAGATCCAATAACACTAGGTATCTCGGCTTCGGATTCAGCTGAAGTTGCATCAGCTATGTGGTATCTCATACCTTGAACTATGTGCATGGGTGATAGCATTTTTCCGGTCAGGTTTGCTGGACAAACGTCTGTACATCTACCGCAAACAGCGCATGCGAACGCATCAAGTAACTGCTTCTGGTTGAAATCTTTCATACGAGAGGCGCCGAACGATTCTGCTTCCTCAAAATCTGTGATTGTGGTTAAAGTTCCTTTTGCCTCTAGTTGTCTAGTGACAAATGCGATTGGTGCTCCGACAAGATGAACGTGTTTAGAAATAGGTATGTACACGGAAAAGCCTAGAATTATGGCCAAGTGTATCCACCAACTGGTTTCAT
The DNA here is from genome assembly GCA_009392815.1 of SAR202 cluster bacterium. Classification (GTDB taxonomy): domain Bacteria; phylum Chloroflexota; class Dehalococcoidia; order Lucifugimonadales; family UBA826. The sequence goes on along the minus strand of VFFS01000045.1, from coordinate 23,793 downwards.
AGATGTAAGTGGCTGAAGAATCTGTAATCCCGATATTAGTCAGCCAGTCTCCCAGGATATTGCCAACGAATGAGTGAGAGTGTGTATTTGCTGCGACAACGTAAAATGCCTCGGCGAGAATGGTTGTTATCATGAGCAGTGCTATGAGTGCCAATATGATCGCGGCCTCACTTTTTTGAGTGAGATCAAATCGCAATCGGTTAGCTGTAAAAACCCATCTTCGTAGCACTGCGAGCAAAATGACGGCTAAGAGAGATAAAGAAAGAATATCGAGATATGCCCCAAAAATCTTAATACCTGTTTCAGTTAGCAAGGAAGTAGAAAATTGATTATTGATTGAGTCACCATATATGAAAATAAGGTAGCTAAGAGAGAAGGACAAAAATCCCCAGAAAATAATCGCGTGTGCGATCCCCGCTCGATCGCGGGCTACGTCCGTACTCTGGAGGACTTTCTTTTGCCCAAGAATATAAGGAATGGATCCTATGATGCGCTTGGGAAGTTGGTCGAGTCTTCCTGATGGTTTTCCAGAAAGAATAGGTTTGAACATTCTTATGTAAAGGATTGCAGTTGCCACGCCAAAGCAAATCAATGTGGATAAGTAAACAACTATCCAAGACGGAACTATACCTAGAAATTCTCCTGGTGGAACCATTGGGATTATCCTCCTGAATTATCCTTAGAATGCTATCACCAGTATGATTAATAACACCACATTTATAAACCAATCCTAATATCGGAATTCTGGATGTCAGGGGGTTTAGGTTTTCCCAATGCTAGTGGAAGTAACCCACCTATGATCCAGGTCGTGCCAAACAGTACAAATGCTGATTTGTAACTGGAGTCATCATTCCATAGTATTCCTCCTAGAAGAGGGCTAAATGAGGAGACAACAATAATTATTGGTGATATTACTCCCCTGATACTTCCCATATGTTGTCTCCCAAAATAGGTGGGCAAAGCAACCCCCATAATGGTCGGAAAACCTCCCATAAAAAATCCGTGAATTATTCCCCAAAGTAGCAGAGTAAACAGAGATGTGGCCGGGATTATAAGGAATGTTGATATTCCAGCAGGTATCAGGCAGAGTGCCAGTACTTTCCTAACATCCATTCTTTCAGATAGAAATCCAAATGGGAGTTTGCTAATCAACGCTGATAGAGCCAAAGTCCAAGCGACGATAGTGGCATATTCAGTCTGAAAACCTTTATCTTGAATATAGGCTATTTCATGGAACAGGACTGGAACTAATCCACATATACCGAGCGCCTGGATGAGTGAAAATATCCAAAATGTTCTACTTTTTAGAGATTGAATAAGCGTCCAGGATATTACCTCGGGTTCATAGGAGATATGATGTTCCTCGGTGGCTAATGTTCCTCCGTCTGGTAATAAATCAATATCTTCTGGGGCTCGGCGTATGAATAGAATTGCTGGGGGCACTATTGCTACTATTGTGACTATGCTCAACGCCAACCAGCCTGATCTCCAATCCATTGCTGAAATAGTAAGCCCCGCTATAGGAGCTATTATTACTCCCCCTGCAGATATACCCATCGTTCCTATTGCCATTGCTCGTCCACGTTTTTGAACGAACCATTTTGATATAAGAGAAGGGCCGACAAGTTGGCTCCCCATTGCGGCCGTACCTAATCCGTACAGGACGCCGTAAGTTATGTAAAACTGCCATATGTTTTCTACGAGGGATGTGGCTGCCAACGCTATCCCACCAATCAGGCTTCCAACAGCGACGAGAATCCTAGCCCCGTTTTTCTTGTCGACTAATACGCCGAGGAGCGGCAATATTGGGATAGTTAGTAACTTGAAAAGTGGAATAAAGGAAAATTGGAGGCGAGAAATTCCTAGTTCGTCTCCCATTGGGACAATAAAAAACCCTAGTGCGTAACTTCCTGTTCCTGCATTTATCATGCTGGATGTGAATGAAACAAGCACTATCAACCATCCGAAAAAAAACCAGCGACTGCAGATCATTACGAGAGCCGCATCAAATTTTCTCAAGATGCTAATTTTTCCTTATGTTTAGGCTTTCAACGAAAAAGGTTTGTTTCTAGGCTAATTTGGGCGTCTCTGCGAATCCAATGACCTCTTCTAACCAAGATGCGTTCGAAAGTAGACTATATTCTTGAAAGTGGCTACCAATAATTTGGACCCCTAATGGCAACCCATCTGAATCCAAAGCGTATGGAAGGTTAATTGCTGGGACTCCTGCCATTGTCCATGGCGCTTGGAAAACAGGTTGCCCGGTGGTTTCAGGGGTAGGAGCACCAGATATAGCGGTTGGTGCAATAAGTACATCGAATGAGTTTAGGGTTTTCTGTACTTCGGAAGTTAATTTTCGTTGAGTCGATAGCGCCTCAAGGTAGGTTGCTGCACTAGTTGCAAGTCCGGTTTCTATCACAGCCTTCACTTCGGGAGCGTAGTCTTCAGGTCGTTGAAGGAAATTTTTACTATGCGTATGGCTCCCTTCTGACGTCATAATTATCCTGTGTTGGTCCAATACCTCTCTGAAATTTATACCAATAGCCGCCGACTCGATTTTGGCTCCTGCATTAGAAAGCTTGTCGGCAAGTTCATTAATTTTGGAGACGGTTCCGGGATCCGCGTCCTCGAAATAATATTGATCTACCAAACCTATTGTTGGAGCTGTTTTTGCTGACTCTGCATTGGAGTAGTTAGGAATATCGGATGGTTTAGAACCTTCGTCTCTTACGTCATATCCAGCCATGCATTGGAGTAGAGTTGCGGCATCTGAGACATTCTTTGTAAACCAGCCCATGGTATCGAGAGACAAGGCTACTGGATAGACCCCATATCGGCTAACCAAACCATGTGTTGGTTTGAAACCAACAACCCCGTTATAGGCTGCTGGTCTGAGTACAGAACCCGCTGTTTGAGAACCTAATGAGGCTGGAAATAAACCTGCTGCTAGACCTGCTGCCGAACCGCTGCTGGACCCTCCGGGGGTTCTTTGAACATTCCAGGGGTTCTTCGTAGGTGGAGGATCTCCGCAAGCGAACTGGGTGGTAACAGTTTTTCCCATAATCACTGAGCCGGATTCTCTTAAAAGTCTTACCGGTTCAGCATCATACCCAGACGAAAAATCTTCAAATATTGGGGAGCAACATGTTGTTTTCATGTCTTCCGTGAAATAGATATCTTTGACAGCTATTGGAATTCCAAGAAGAGAACTCTTGAATTTTTTCTTAGCTATCTGTTCGTCACATTTTCTAGCTTGCGCTATGGCGATTTCAGGATCGAGTGTGACCCATATATTTAGCTTCTCATCCAGTATTTTGGATCGATCCAAAAAAGCTCTAGTTAGTTCTTCAGCAGAAATCCGTTTCTCTTGGAGCTGCGTGGATAGTTGAGCAATCGTCATGGAATGTATTTCTGTCATACCCAGAACCTCCCAATATTCTATGGAATCTTCTTGTTGATTGAAGTTACAGGATTATACGTTACGTTTCGGATGTGGAGTTCAAACAAAGTTAGCGAGTTGTACCCTAGTAATGTATACCCTATTTCTGACAAAATCGTACATGCGAAGAGGCTATTTATCTTAGGAGGCTCCTATGCCAAGGCTTAATAAGAGTGAATTAGAGCAGTTTCTATCCAGAGATGCCCTTATTTTGAAGCTTGGGACCATAACGGGGGAAGGATATCCATGTGTCAACCCACTCTGGTATAGCTATGAGAAAGGGGCTTTTTTTGTAGCGGGAAGAGGAAAAGCTAGATGGGTAGCGCATATTCGTGCAAACAATAAGGTGTCGGCTTGTATAGATACTCCTGATTCTCCCTACACTAGAGTTATTATCGAAGCAGATGCCGAGATAATTGATGATGAGTGGACTGGGGATTGGGAGCACTGGGCTCACAGGTATATGGGCTCAGATTTAGGTCACCAGTATTATGAAGATACAAAACATATGCCACGGGTGTTGATTAAGCTAAATCCCAGGTCTGTTAGCAACTGGGCAGGGCCAGGGTGGCATCCAAGGTACCAAGAGTAGAATCTTTCTATTAGTCAAAGGTTAGAGAAACTTTTAAGGCTCCATCTTCTCTAGCGTCTGCAAGATCAAATGCTTCTTGTACATCCCATATTGGAAACTGGTGAGTAACAAAAGGTGCCATGTCTATTTCGCCTTTCGCAATGTAGTCAACAGCAAGATGAAAGGCAGGTAAACCTGGCTCATCTTGACCCCTGAATATCGTGTGCATCCGAACACATTTTCTGAAGAAAGTGTCCCAGTCGAAGAGTATTTTTTCAGGTGATGGTGGTAGTCCGAATGCGACTACTTGGCCAAATAGTTTTACGATTTGAAGCGTCTGATTAAATGTTTCAACACTGCCGACTGCTTCAACAACAAGATCGGCTCCTTCACCATCTGTCAGATCCATAACAGCTTCTGTGGCTTTTTCCCCAGTAACATCTATTGCGTGGTCAATGCCTAAGTTTTTTCCTGCATTGAGTCTTTCTGGGACCGGCTCTATTCCTATGATTTTGTGGGCACCCATTTTTCTAAGCATAAAATCATGGAATAATCCGACGGATCCTTGTCCAATTACTGCGACGGTTTTTCCTACTAGTGATGGCAGACGCCTACAGCCGAATACTACTGTACCCAACTGTTGTGCCATTAAAAGATGAGATTCCGGTATACCAGAGGGAAGTCTGAGTAAAAACTGTGGGTCTATAAGCTGGTATCCCGCGAAACATTTGGATTGCCAAATATTGGGAACTGTGAGTACTAGTTCCCCTGCATGATATCCCGTATCGGATCCGTCCACGACCAACCCTATTCCCTCATGTCCTGGGTATCCGTGAGGCAAAGGAAACTCCGATACATTCCAGCCCATATATGTGATGTGTAAGTCGCTACCACAAATCGATGCTAAGTTAGTTTTGACTAATACTTTCCCACTTTCTACCGATGGTACATTTATTTCTTCGCAATTCCATTTCCCTAATCCGGTTGCTATAGCTGCGGGCATTTTTGTCATAGATAACTCCTAGGAGGGTGGTGCGAATTTTCATCGATTCTATAACGAGATGAGCAATCTAACATATTTTTATTCGTAGAGAAGTTATTTAAAGGTTCCTATTTCTGGGTGTTATTATGTGTTTTCTATGAATGGCAAATTGCGTAATTGGATAATTGTGGGTGCCCTGTCTGCGGCTATATCAGTGGTACTTGGTGCCGCAGGATCGCACTGGCTAGAATCTGTAATAGATAGAGACTATACCGATACATACTCAACAGCGGTACGATTCCACATGCTTCACTCATTGGGACTTATCATCGGAGCGGTTGTTATTGAACGAATGACGCTAAACTTTTTTCTGTCTGCATCTCTCTGGTTGTTGCTATTTGGGTTAGCGATATTTTGTGGCAGTCTCTATTTTTTATCGATTACCAAGTTCGGTATATTAGGTGCATTAGCCCCCATAGGTGGTGTTAGCCTCATACTTGGTTGGTTGTCACTTGCATTTGGTGTTCTGAGATCCAATGCTAAAAGTGCTAGCTGATAATTTTTTGTGGATTATGCTTTACGAGTTTAGTCACATCGTCTACAGACATTCCGGAATCGAGTAATGATGCCACTGCCATTCTCATTCCTTCAGCAGGCGGCGGGTTTGTCCAATTGCCAAAGTCAGTAGTAACTAGGCATTTTTCTACCCCCAATTGCAAGATTTGCTCGCACATGATCCGCGGACTCATGGTTTGCTCTGTGGGCATGCATGATAGGAAGGCGAATTCTATATAGGCTCCTGTAGACGCAATTTCTTCCATTTCTGTGTTGGTGGAGTTCCCAAATGGATGAGTAGCTATCATTTTTTTGACGCCTCTAATTTTGGCCTCTTCAAAAAGTTTAATCGTGTCACCATGTGATATGTGTCCGGAAGCAAGAACCATATCTTCTGCGGCAATTATGTCCAGTACGTCAACAACTTCAGAAAGAATATTACTTTCCGAGTCCATTATTTTTACTACAGTCTCTGAAATATCGCTCACACTTTGATCACATGTTTTGGAGTTAGGCATCCAAACAATTTTGGCTCCTAGATCTGCTGAAACTTGTACTGCGGTGGGGTTTATTCCCCCAATTGATTTGTTCAGCGTGATGGACCCAAGGACTTGTAAGCCTGGGTACATTTGGTCCAATACACTTGCAAGAGGCATTGTTGGGTAGTCGGGAGATTTTAGAACGAATCCCCCGAGACCACCTTCATAGGCTGCCCTTGCGGTATCCAAAACATTCAACCTTCGTTCTTGGGTATCAGGGCCTGAATTAACACGGAGATCGAAGGATCCTTTAACTATTTCAATGACTTCGTTGTTCATTTGTAACTATGCCCTGTCTATAATTCGCGTTAGCAAGCTCATGGAATTGAATGTTGTAACTTCGCTATTATCACTCAAGTCTTTTTTATCTTGGAAAGGCTTGTACATAAAAACTTTCATTTCCGCTGATATTGCAGCTTGTACACCAGCGGGAGAATCTTCAATAACGATAGTTTGTTTGGGAGTGTAGCCCATAACGTCGCAAGCGTGCAGGAAAAGGTCCGGTTCTGGCTTTCCATTTTCCACGTCAGTAGAGCTGAATATTTTTCCTTCAAATAAAGGTAAAAGTCCTGTGACGCCAAGAGTTTTCCGTATTTTTATGTGGGGTCCGCTTGATGCCACACAGTAGTCCGAAGTAATTGACTGGAGGACCTGATTGATCCCTGGAACAGGTAGCAAATGATTATCGAACTCTCGAAACATCCTTTCTGTATAAATTTCATATAGATCTGGTGGGGGCTCCCTTCCTAACAATTTATTAATGATCAGCAATGAATCTATCCAAGACTTTCCAAGAAATAGTTTTAGAGATTCTTCGTATGTCATTGCTATACCAATTTCGGACAGTAAATCGGCCAGCACTCTGTTGGATATGGGCTCACTGTCAACAAGAACACCGTCACAGTCAAAAATAATTAGTTTGGGATTCAGTGAAATGCTCCCTAAGTTTTTTGTGGGAAGTCTAGTTTAGATATTTTCATCATTGTGTAGGAACCGGATAATGTTATAGAAGTTGACATGGATCGAGTCAACTATTACCATTGCTTCCTGAAACAATAACTAGCGTAACGTTTCGACGGGTAAACCAACTTTCTTATTATGGGTCGTTTTTGATTTCTACTCAAAAGTTGAGATAACTAGTATATATGGTCAATAGAAATTCTAGCCGTATTGGACGCCGACAAGGGGTTCCTCCTAGAAGGAGATTAATTAGGTTAGAGGTAGGAATACCTTCTGTGCCAGTCAGAAACTCCCAACATGGGATTACAGAGGATGGTCTGTATGTCATAAGTGTTGCTGCCAGGCTTTTGGAGATGCATCCACAGACTTTAAGGAAGTATGAGCGTGCCGGGCTTGTTAGGCCCTCACGTACAGTTGGAATGCTAAGGCTGTATTCAGAAGAAGACATTGTCCGTCTGCGTTTGATAAAGCATCTGGTGGGAGATCTTGGATTGAATATCGCTGGGGTAGAACTAGCGCTTGGAATGTTTAATCAAATGTTGAAGATCAAATCTGGGTTGAATCAGGCAGAAAAAAGTGATCTGAAATCCTACTTGGAGGATTGCCTTAACGAGATGTTTTCAGTTTTGAGGGTTAATCCAGCCTGAATCTATTTCTAGGTCTGCTGCATACCTGATACATATTTTAATGGAGTTGTTTTATTGAGTGAGGAAATGAATAAGGATTCTATAGATGAGACGCCCGGTGAAGATCAGGCAGGTGATCCGAATTGTGAATCTAATGAGAATGGTGATTCTAGTGACAGCCTACTTTCTCAAGAAACATTTGAGGAAGCCATTAGAGAGAAGGAACAATTCAGGTCGATAGCTCAGAGGGCTCAGGCTGATCTTGTTAACTACAGGCAGCGTGCTTCCCAGGAACTGGAGGAATCGCGACGAACTGTTAAATTCGGGATTCTAAGTAGATTTTTGGGTGTTGCTGATGACTTGAGTAGGGCTATTGATAATCTTCCCGACGATGCTGATGAAACTTGGATAGAGGGTATTTCCCTTGTAGCCAGAAATTTATCAAATTCCCTCGAAATGGAAGGAGTTCAAAAAATAATAGCCATAGGAGAACAGTTTGATCCATATCAGCATGAAGCGATCATGTATGAAGAACGATGCGAAGAAGAAGGGACAATAGTTAATGTTATACAAGATGGTTACAAGCTCAATGACAGGATACTTAGACCTGCCCGAGTCGTTGTAGCGCAAGCAAAGAATATCGAAGAGGAAAAAATAGATTCAGAAAAACAGGTAGATGAACAGGAGGAAAACTAATGCCGAAGATACTCGGTATTGATTTAGGTACCACTAATTCGTGTATGGCAGTTATTGAGGGCGGTGAACCAAGGGTTATTGAGAACGCAGAGGGGACTCGAACGACCCCGTCTGTCGTTGGTATAAATCCTCGGTCTGATGAAAGGTACGTTGGGACAACTGCAAAGAGACAAGCCGTGACTAATCCGGATAATACGGTCTTTTCTGCAAAGCGCTTTATGGGCATGAAATTTGACGATGAGTCGGTTGAGCGTAATAAGTCACTTGTCCCGTATAAAGTTGTCTCTCATTCAAATGGGGACGCTCACGTTGAAATGGGAGGTAAAACTTACGCACCTCCTGAGATATCTGCGATGGTGTTGCAGAAATTAAAACAAGATGCTGAAGCTAAATTGGGAGAGGATATAACACAGGCTGTAATAACTGTCCCAGCCTATTTTAACGATAGCCAACGAAACGCTACTCGTGACGCAGGGAAGATAGCAGGTCTTGAGGTTTTGAGGATAATTAATGAACCCACAGCTGCAGCCCTGGCTTATGGATTGGAAAATGATAAGGATCAAACGATTGCTGTTTTTGACCTGGGCGGAGGAACTTTTGACATAACCGTTTTGCAAATGGGAGACGGTGTTTTTGAAGTAAAAGCCACTAACGGTGATACTCATTTAGGTGGTGATGACTTCGACCAGGTAATCATTGACTGGATTTGCGAAAAATTCAAACAGGACCAGGGTATTGATTTAAAGACTGATCGTATGGCGCTTCAGAGGCTGCGGGAGTCTGCCGAGAGGGCTAAAATAGAGCTATCCACCCTAATGCAGACCGAAATCAATTTGCCGTTTATTACGGCAGATGCTTCAGGCCCCAAACATTTGGTGGAGACTCTTCAGCGCTCCACCCTAGAGCAATTGGTTGAAGATCTTATAAAGAGTTCCATAGAGCCTTGCAAGCAGGCTATTGAAGATGCCGGGGTGCCTAAAGGAGATATAGACGAAATTATTCTGGTTGGTGGAATGACAAGAATGCCAGCAGTTCAGCAGGCTGTGGAAGAATATTTTGGTAAGGAATCCCATCAGGGAGTCAATCCAGATGAAGTTGTGGGGGTCGGGGCTGCCATACAGGCAGGAGTACTTCAAGGAGATGTTCAAGATATATTGCTCCTTGATGTGACTCCGTTGACGCTTGGAATTGAAACGCTTGGTAGTGTCACAACTCCTCTTATTCCTCGTAATACCACCATTCCAACTTCCAAGAGTGAAACTTTTACAACTGCGTCAGATAATCAACCTTCTGTGGAAGTTCATGTTCTTCAGGGTGAGAGACCCATGGCTGGCGAGAACAAAACCATTGGGAGATTTAATTTGGATGGTATTCTTCCTGCAGCAAGGGGAGTACCACAAGTGGAAGTTACATTTGATATAGACGCGAACGGCATATTAAACGTATCCGCACAGGACAAAGGTACTGGAAAAGAGCAGAGCATCACTATCACAGCCAGTTCGGGTCTTTCTCAAGATGAGATAGATAGGATGGTTGATGAAGCTGAACAGCACGCTGAAGAAGACGAGAATAAACGTCATGGAGTTGAGGTACGTAACGGTGCTGAAAGCGCAGTTTATGCAGCAGAGACATTAGTTAAGGAAAACGAAGACAAAATTTCTGATGATTTGAGATTAGAGATAGATACAGCAGTACAGTCTGTAAAATCTGCGCTTGAAGGGGAAGATATTTCCTTAATTGAATCTTCGTTGCAACAACTTCAAGAAACCGTTCAAAAGGTTGGCCAGGAAGTCTATAGTAATGCAGGTGATCCTGTTGAAGAGAGTGGTCCTGAAGGAGCTGAAGGGACTGATCAGGATCCTGACAATACAGTGGAGGGTGAATTTAGGGAAGTATAACTGCCGATAGGTTCAAAAGAAAAAAGGGCGTCCAACTGGACGCCCTTTTTGTTGCTATAACTAATGATGTTCTTTAAAGAACGTGGTAGGCGAGTAAATGTTCTCTCATTATGTCTTCAGCGAAATCATTGCTCACGTCCCTCCATACAGAGTGGATATGATTTGCACCATTTTGGCGGTTATCGAATTCAACAACAAAATTGCCACCGTGAAGCCTGTAATAGTGTTCCTCCCCGGCTGATTTCCCCCCACCCCAGGCAAAATGGACATTTTCAATGCCATATTGATTCAATTCTGACATCTTTTTGTCTGCCAACTCTGAAGGTACCTGGTTTATATATTCTGAAATTAAATTTTTCACAATTCCTTTCTGCGTACCGTCCATCTTGGAAATTGGCAATCCTTCTTCTCTTGGTAGACTGACTTTTGAACTATTGTAGGTCAGTATGTCCCATGGGGCATCGTCATATATGATTGCTCTTTTTTGCTGACCGTTATCTAGGCTTTTTAGTAGGTCAAATGCTATATCTTCTCTATCACTCAAGATCCTGAGTCCAGACTGCGGTCCGGAGGGAACTTCAGCAGGATTAGCTCCAAAAAAGAATGGAGTCATAGATATAACTTCATCTTTCCAGACGCTAAAATGCAGGGAAACATGATGCCCTTCTGTTCTCCAAGACCATGGTCCGTCACCACCCGGATCTCCGAAGATCGTGAAGTAATAAAGTTCAGGATCTCGCTTAAAAGATATCACTCCCCGTTCCTTTTCTAGCGGTCCAAGGACTGTTTCCAAATCAATAATTTTTCGAGCTTGTTGATATGAGGTTTCGGTCAGGCCCGTGGACATTAAGTCAAAGGCCAATTCTCGTTGTGATCCATCCATGTCGCGTAGTGCGAGTCCATGCCTGTTCATAGGCGGGTAATACCAAAAAATTCTTTCGCCATCGAGATATTCAAAGCATGCCTTGTCTTTCTGATCGGAAGACAAACCATTGAGAAATTTCTTTCCTGCCTCATTCATTCTGTCAACCAAAGACGTTTCTGAATGACTATGTGATGTTGCCATTATCAATCCTCCCATATTGTCTCTGCGAAATAGCCCAGTTTTTGACTACGTGCCCTAGGTTAGCATTCGGCGGGTTTTCTGTCAGTATTGTTGACAAAGTTCCTCTATATTTTTACTAGTTTTTGGAAACTGCGGACAACTTCTGGTGGAGTGGAATAGTGGCTGATATTCGTTCTTGCTACTTCAGCCACATAAATACTCAGATTTGAATCGAGACACAAACCATGTGGCGCGACAAACTGGCCGACTCCTAGTCCGTAGCCCATATGCCCTATTCTTTCAACAACATTTCCGCTGGTATCTAGAACACTGACCCTTGGACCTATATTAGGAACAGCTTGACTGATTGGAGTTCCCCATCCCAGTTCGGCGACATATACCATCTGGCTGTCATCATCTATGTATATAGCACACGGACGATGAATATTTGCCCATACAGCCTCAAAATTTCCATGTTTGTCAAATACCTGAACTCGGTGATTTTCTCTGTCACAAACGTAAAGATATCCGTTTTTGTCTGTGGCTATATTGTGAACTATGTTGAATTCCCCTTCTCCGACTCCTGGCCCACCCCAGGAAGTAATCAACTTACCATCAGGAGAGTATTTGTGAATTCGGCCGTTCCCATAACCGTCTGTTACAAATATATCTCCGTTGTCTGGATCCGTTGCTGTATGTGTACATCTGTTAAAAGGGCTACCGCTGAATGGAACGGCAGGGTTGCCTGCGTCACCTATGGTCATGAGGACTTTTCCATCCAGCGTACACTGCCGGACAGTATGGTCTCCGTCATCAGTGCAATATAAGGTGTCGTCCGGACCTACGCTAACTCCATGAGCGCGAGAAAAAATTCCCTCTCCCCATGACTTAAGAAAATTACCATCGCTGTCGAACACCATCATTGGATGGTCTCCTCGATTGAAAACATAAACGTTGTCATTAGAGTCCGTCGCAACTCCTGCTGTTTCACGCCAAGAAAGCCCTTCAGGTATTTTTTCCCAGTTTTCAACGAACTCATATACGAAGTTACCACCACCAGATTTTGTTTGATTAGCCATTTTGATCTCCCTTCGGATCATTTAATTGTCAAATGTATTTCATTACTTAAGAACATACCAAGTTGGCAGATTATACATTTTCATCTAAGTTTATATCGCGCTTACGTGACAAGTTTTTAAAAGGTAACAGTGTAGAATCAATTTGAGAAATGATATATATCAATTGATTAGCTAGTTGATTGGTTTGAACAGGAGGCAGATATTGTTATGACTGAGGCAACCGTTGTGGGACTTAGGCTATGTGTTGGAAGCCGCGATCCGATGAAGATTGTGGACGATGCAACAGTAATCACTGGTGAGGGCATAGAAGGGGATAGACATAGAAGAGCTGATGGGCGGAGGACTCAGCGTCAGATACTTTTGATGGACCGGGAAACTATCAGTAAGTTTGATCTGCGAGATGGAGATGTTCGGGAGAATATAACTGTGGAAGGCTTGGACTTCAGCGCACTAAAAGATGGGGATAAAGTTGCGATAGGGTCTGAGGTAATACTCAGAATAACCGGAGATTGCGAACCTTGCTCGCGAATGGATGAACTGCGAGACGGATTGAAGGATGAACTTGATGGACAGCGAGGTATGCTCGCGTTTGCCGAGAAGGGTGGGATTATCTCAAATGGAGATAGTATCGCTACTGTGACACCTTAGAATTTATGATTGCTTAGACCCAATTCATCCACCATTCTATGTAGTTCGATGAACGCCGCCTCATCAGGTATATCATAAGGTTTACGCACCTTGCTATTTTTGAAGACGCCTCGCATTTTGAGGATTTCTTTGGTAAACGAAAAACATACCTGAGGTTGTGCAAGGGTTCGTAAAATAGGTTCAAATTGGTTTATGTTGGATCTAGCATCTTCGGTGTGGCCGGTAAAAAATAAGTCTAAAGTTTTTCTATATGCCTCTGGGATGGATACCCAAGGCATCGTTCCAACAGCACCCCTAAGTAGTTCCTCAACCAAGAAACTACCGCCCGCTCCTCCAAAAACGATCAAGTTTCCCTCCCCTTTAATTACAGCTTCAGAAACTCTTGGAGGGGTGGGTAGTGTTTCTACCTTGGCGTAGCATATATTTTCATTGTCTTTTGCTAATTGAGCCGCCAAAGCCGGTGCCACGGGGGCAACGTCGACATCTTGAATGAAAATTGGTAATTCAACGGACTTAGATATGCTCTCGTAATGGGATCTTATTTCATATTCAGAGACCCCTATGGGTGGGATTATCATGATCGCATCCGCCCCTATATCTGCAGCATCTTGGCTCATTTTTATTGCTAGTTCAGTGCTTAAGGCACTGGTGTTGATGACTACCTTTGCTCGACCATCTGCTTGACTCACTACGGTTTTTGCGGCCAAGCTTCTCTCGCATTCTGACAGTTTTGGCATTTCGCTCGCCATCGCTAGCCCTAACCCGTCGGCTCCGGTCGATATACAAAACTCTACTTCATTGCGGAGATCTTCCTCGTCGACATTACCATTTTCTTCAAATGGCATAGCTAGAATCGGGAAAAGTCCTCGAAATGATCTGTCAGTCATATTTTTACCCTCGTCAAATCGTAATAATCAGCATCAGTAGGTTGCTCTCCCACCACTGATGTCAAATACCGCACCGGTACTGAATGAACATTCTGAGGATGATAACCAGGCTACCAGAGCCGCTATTTCACTTATTTCTCCGGTTCTTCCTACAGGTATCCTGTCAACCATATATTGAACTTGCTCAGGCGTGAATTCGTCTAAAATTCTGGTTTGAACCACCGCAGGAGTGACACAATTTACTAACACTCCGGTTCCGGCTAGCTCTTTTCCTACAGATTTGGTAAGGCCAATGACAGCAGCTTTAGTAGCGGAGTAAGGGACCATTCGTGGATTTCCTTCTTTTCCTGCAATTGAAGCAATGTTAACCACTCGACCATAATCTCTTTCGATCATATGGGGAATGACTTCATGACAAAAAGAGAATACTCCTCTGAAATTCGTTCTATAGACCCTGTCTAGCTCTTCTACGTCCAACTCCCATATGTTGCCGTTAATCCCACCTATTCCTGCGTTATTTACCAAAATGTCAATTTTCCCCCATTTATCTATAGCCTTTCTGACAGCATCTTGTGCTGTTTGGGGTTCCGATACATCACCTATAGATATTTCTACTTCTGTTCCTCTCGCCGCCATCTCACTGCCAGACTGCTCGGCCATCTCAGGGTCAAAATCTACCATCACAATATTGGCGCCTTCCTCTGAAAGTCTTTTTGCTATGCCGTACCCGATTCCTGTTGCTGAACCTGTTACTATCGCTACTTGTCCCTTGAGGCTGTCCATTTTTTATATCTGCTCCTAATATTTATCTCTAATGAAACGGGCAAATTAACAACGCAGTATCTTGATGCCACTCTAGGTTTCGCTCTTCTGTCCTGTACTTTTCTGCCGTGTCAGCGACTGCATACACGCTATAGAATGCCAGCGTGACGACAATGGCAATTAGTGCTAAAGGGAAAACTAGGGGCAATTCACGCATCTGTAACTCACTTCCTGGTAACTGTGGAATTTCAGCTGTAGTAAAAGTATCAATTTCTATGATCCTTACATTTGCTAATGTGCCCGATTGTATTTGTCTTCAATTCTAACTATATCGTCTTCTCCAAAATATGTTCCTGACTGCACCTCAATAATTTCCAAATCGGACTTGGTTGTATTTTCGAGCCTATGTTTTTCTCCTTGAGATATGAAAGTCGACTCATTTTCCTCTAGTGTTAATGTGATTTCTCCTTTTGTCACAGAGGCTGTCCCTTTTACCACAATCCAATGTTCCGCCCTATGCTGGTGTACTTGTAAAGAAAGTGACTCTCCAGCCTTAACAGTTAGCCGTTTCACTTGAAATCCTGGGCCTTTATCTAAAATTTCATATGTACCCCAAGGTCGGTGGATCTTGACATGGTAGTTGGTATTAGAATTACGATCGGAATTTATATCTTCCACTAGATCTTTTACTAGTTGCTCATGTTCCATAGTGGTTACCAATATTGAATCTGCAGTTTCTACCACGATAGCTTGATCCAATCCCAAAACACCAAGAGTTCTGTGAGTAGATAAGATGAGTGAATCAGTTACTGATTTTAAGAATACTTCTCCAGTAGTCACGTTGCCCTGGTCGTCAGGAATTCCATTTTTCCAAAAAGAATGCCAAGAACCTAGATCTGACCATCCAGCATCTATTTCTGATACCCAGCATAGTGGCCCTTCAGGGTTTCCAACAACCTTTTCCATGACCGCATAGTCTATTGCGTCACTGGGACAAGTCTTGAAGATCTCGGACTCCGGTCTTAAGAACAAACCGTCTTTTGTACTCGAATCCATCGCTGACTTGCATACTTCATAAATTTCAGGTGCGTGTTTTCGGACTTGCTCTATCCAGATGGATGCCTTCAACATGAATATACCGCTGTTCCAAAGATATTGCCCAGAATCCAGGAATTCCAAGGCTGTTTTCTCGTCAGGTTTTTCTATGAAGTCTAAAAGTTCTCCCAACCCATTTTTAATTTCACCTTTACGCAAATATCCGAATCCAGAACTTGGAGTGGAAGGAATGATTCCAAATGTGACTATTCCCCCTGATTCTGCAGCCGGCACAGCGGTTTTGAGAGATTTTTGAAAGGAGTCCACATCTTGAATAATGTGGTCCGAATGTAATGAAAGTAGTATTGATCGATCATTCTCTCTAACTGCTTGGATTGCGGCTATTGTCAGTGCTGGGGCGGTATTTTTACCTATGGGCTCCAGTATTATCCAGTCGGGTGACTGATCAATTTCTTCCAGTTGATCTTTAACCAGAAATCTGTTTGTTTCGGCACAAACTACAATTGATGACTGTTCAGTAATCCCTTTTAGCCTGTTTGAAGTCTCTTGAATTAGAGATCTTCCGCCATCGATTGCCAGAAATGGTTTTGAGTAACTTTCCTTGGACAGCGGCCAAAGTCTCGTGCCGGATCCCCCGGCGAGAATTACTGGTTGTATAGTCATATCGTTTACCCAATCTGTGAGTACCAGCTGCTGAGTAGTCAGGGACTCTCGACAACAACTTTCAGAGTATTAAAGCAGTGTATGTCGATTATAAATAGGCACTGTTTAGAGGGTCAATATCCTTTTTACCATATAGTGACCTTGGGATTATTTGTTAAGGTCTATTTTGATAATTAAAATTGGTGTAAAAAAGTAGGAGCAAATTAAATAATGGGTAAGATAGATGGAAAGAATGTTGTTGTTACTGGGGCGAGCAGAGGAATAGGGGCAGAGATTGCCCGGTTGTTTGCGGCCGAAGGTGGAAATGTAATTTGCGCTGCTCGAACTCTGAGAGAAGGTGAGCATCCTCTTGAAGGCTCTTTAGAAAAAACCGTATCTGACATTAGAGAGAATGGAGGGGAGGCAACTGCTTCGACAGTAAATATATCTTTGGAAGAAGATTGTGTGAGACTTTTCGATGAGACTCATGAGATTTACGGTGATGTCGACATCCTGGTTAATAATGCCGCACTTACTTATTTCGTTCCCATAAAGGACTATGTCATAAGACGTTGGAAACGTTCTTGGGAAGTTAATTTCCATGCTCCCTTTATTCTTAGCCAGCTTGCTCTTATTGACATGCTGAAGAATAAATCTGGAAATATTGTAAACATTTCATCAGGTGCAGCGATAGGACCAGGGAGAGGACCTTATCCGGATGCGCCATCAAATTCTGGTGGTACTTGTTACGGAGCTGAAAAGGCGGCTTTGGAGCGTTTCACCCAGGGACTAGCACAGGAAGTTTATTCTGAAGGAGTTGTTGTTAATTGTGTTTCACCTTCTCAGGTGGTGCCTACTCCGGGGACCGTTTTTCATAATTTGGTAACTGGTATGGATGATCCTCGCGGAGAGCATCCTGAGCTAATGGCGAAAGCTGCACTGGTATTAGCGACTGAACCGATTGACAAGGTCACTGGAAGAGTTACGTATAGTCAGCAAATTCTCTCTGAATTTGGTTTACTGGATAAACCTCGAGGGACAGGAGTCGATTCTGATCGTCCGGGCAGCGGATATAGTCTTGTATAGGTTGATGAATTGATGGCTTTCCTTGGGAAAAATTCGGGTTTTTCAAGCATTTAATCTACTGAGATATCCTCCCCGATTGGCCAAACTTGGCACTAGAAATCGCTTGCACCCATGCTGATGGTTTGGTTTGCTTGATGGAGCGGTTTGGATCGTCATGTTACCCATAAGCGTCTGAATGGGCAGTCTCAGGTGGGTTTCAGCATAACCAATCGCATTTTGTGTTTTCTTATCACGCTTGGTGATAAGCATTTTGCATATGGAGGACCTAATGAGAATCACGCGGGCCAGAGTGATAAATTACAGAAGTATTGATGACTCTTCCTGGGTAACCTTAGAAGATGTAACTGCTCTCGTTGGAAAGAATGAGTCAGGTAAAACGGCATTTTTAGAGGCCATAAGAAAGATAAACTCCATTTCTGGCGAAGATGACCAATTTAAAATCCGAGATTTCCCTAGGAAGGGCTATATAAAATATAAGAAAATTCATGAACAAAATCCATGTACTGTTGCAAAGGCAGAATTTGAATTATCGAAGGAAGAGGTCTCTGAAATAGAAGCCAATTTCGGTGAAGGAGTTTTGGCTTCCAACAAGGTGATAGTGGGAAAGAATTATAAGAATGAACGTATATGGGAAGTAAATATATCAGAATCGGCACCAGCAATTGAGAATTCTTTTACCCCTTCTTTTTCTCCAACCCCAGTCTCAATACCTGGTGGGATAGCAGATAAGACAGAATCTGGGACAATTTCCCCGGTGGCGAAAAAAATCGCCGATGATTTCTTGGAAAAATGGCTCCCAAAATTCGTATATTTTGATAACTACAGTACGATGCGTGGCAAGATATCTATTTCTGATCTGAAGAAAAGGACGGCGGAAGGTGGTCCTTTTGATGACGCGGACCGCACATTTATGTCTCTTTTGACACTTTCGGGCGTCAGTCTAGAGGAATTAGAGGAAGACCTTGGATATGAGGACGTAAAAGTTGAATTGGAATCAGCTTCTATAACCATCACCGATGAAATTTTTGAGTACTGGCGTCAGAATCGTCAATTGAAAGTGGAGTTTGATCTATCCCAAGCTGATCCGCGGGATCCAGCACCTATGAATGAAGGAAAAATTCTTCATGTTCGTATTGAGAATGCTCGACATAGGGTGACTGTATCTTTTGATGAGAGGTCAAAAGGATTTGTCTGGTTCTTCTCGTTTTTGTCCTATTTTTCACACTTAGAGGAAACAGAAACCAGTGATCTAGTTATTTTGTTGGACGAGCCTGGAACCGCTCTCCACGCAATGGCTCAAAAAGATTTCTTGCGCTTTATGGACGAGAGACTCGCCCCACAATGCCAAGTGATATACACCACGCATTCACCCTTCATGGTAGATCTGGAAAAATTGAATAGAGTGAGAACTGTTCAAGACATGGATGGAGTCGGAACGGTTGTGAGTCACGACGCGGTAGAAAATGATCATGAGACAGTTTTCCCTCTTCAGATGGCTCTTGGATGGCAGATGGCTCAGACATTGTTTTTAGCTCCCCATTGTTTGATGGTTAATTCAGCATCGGATCTTATTTACTTGCAAACTTTAGGTGACCTTTCTGCTTCTAATGGTGCAGGTCGTATTGACCCACGATGGGTCGTTGTGCCCGTGGGAAGTGCTGAGAATTTGCCTACATTTGTTTCCTTATTAGGTGAGAACTATGTAAGCGTTGCTGTCATGATGGACATTACCCCCACCAACAAGCAGAGGGTGGAGCGTATTAATAGATCTAATGACACCACTGACGAAAATGCGGTTAAATGGGTAGAGGTTACAAGAGTACGTGACGCTGATATTGAGGACCTATTTGAGCCAAATTTTTATTTGAAGCTAGTCAATCTCGCATATTCTTCGGAACTCGAAGAGCCTCTTACTATGAAAGCAATTTCAGAAAGTAATCCAAGAATCGTTGAGAGAATCAAGTCACATTTTAGTTCCGCCGGGATAGCGGGAGGGAGTTTTGATAGGTATAGGCCTGCAGCATATCTTCTCGAAAATTTTGACAAAGTCAAATACGATATTAGCGAAGACACTGTCGACAAAATTGCTTCTCTTATAGGTAGAATTAACGGTCTGTTGCCAGGGGACAATCAGAATGGGAATGGGAATGGGAATGGGAATGGTGTAATCAATCTCTCTGAAACACAGCGTATCATGGCATCGAGCTAGTTGGGTTAAAATTAATCGACGCTCCTAGTAAGATTTTGTGGTTTAGGTCGATCGTATTGACGAGAGTTTCTAAATTGTAGGTGTGAATCTAAATAAGCAACGCAGACTTAAATGG
This sequence comes from SAR202 cluster bacterium, assembly GCA_009392815.1. Lineage (GTDB taxonomy): Bacteria > Chloroflexota > Dehalococcoidia > Lucifugimonadales > UBA826. The sequence goes on along the minus strand of VFFS01000045.1, from coordinate 3,998 downwards.
GCCAAAATTTTTCAACTCCTAATTCCTTATCATATTCTGAGGCTGTTGATCTTTGCTTGAGTCTCGCAGACTTTGAAAGAAATACACATAGTCCTAAGCACTCTGATTTCCATCTGGAGCGCATGATTTTTCTCGCTCAGCTATTGGGTGATCCACAGAATGCGGTTCCTTCAGTTCATGTAGCCGGCACTAAAGGTAAAGGCAGTACATGTGCAATGGTAGCGTCGATTATTGATGCCTCCGGAAAAAATGTTGGTCTTGCTACATCCCCTCACCTTCACTCTCTGACGGAACGTATAAGGTTTCGTATGAATCCAATTCCTAAAAATGACTTCATAACGCTTGTGTCCGACCTGTGGCCATTTATAGAACAAACTTCGACTGAGGGGAAATATGGAGGAGTCACATGGTTTGAGTTTATGGTGACAGCTGCTTTCCACTACTACGCAGTCAAACAGGCTGACATGCAAGTGATAGAAACCGGACTTGGAGGAAGATTGGATGCAACCAACATATTGTGTCCCTTGATTTCCGTTATCACCTCAATTAGTTTGGATCACACGAAGATACTTGGAGACACTGTTGAACTTATTGCGGGAGAGAAATCAGGGATAATAAAGCGAGATATTCCTGTGATTGTTGCGCCTCAACCTTACGGTGAGGAAGTCTATCCCGTTATAAGTGAAGTAGCAAAGGAAAAATCCTCTAGTGTATTAGATGTTAAATCTGCCTACGAAGTAATCGCAGAGCCTAACGATATTAAGACCCAGAACATTGTGATTACGGGAGATATTGATGAATATTCATTTAGACTTCCGCTGATGGGTCCCCACCAGGCAGAGAATGCTGCTACGGCTATTGCTGTATCAGAAACCCTAAATGATCTTGGATTTGAGATTTCATCTTCCAATATTAAGAGCGGGCTTGAGTCAGTACATTGGCCTGCCCGCCTAGAGGTTTTACAGGATAACGGTCCTATTCTCATGGTTGATGGGGCACATAATACCCATTCGGCGTCATCTGTTGTTCAGGCGATTAATGATATGAGAAGGCGTGACATACTCAAAATAGATAGAGTTATACTCATATTTGGAGTGTTATCAGGACATGATTCGGTGGGGGTACTGCAACAGTTTGAGTCTTTGGCATCTTTAACAGTGCCTGTTAGGTCAAGGCATCCTAGGTCGTCCCCTTCTGGACTCATCCGAGACCAGGCACAAAAATTAGGGATGAGTCTTGTTAAACCTAACGGTGAAATGGAAAGTGTGGGGGACGGAGTTGAATTAGCTCTTTCGATAGCTGGAGCTAATGATTTAGTGTTGGGTACCGGTTCGATTTCTGTGGCAGCAGAGGTTATTGAGTGGAAACAAAATATAGATCCTGAGATTTATTCCAACATTCCCGCTGGGATATAAATCAAAGTACAAAGATTTCAATAGAGAAGAAACGAGGTATATCGGATGTCTGATGAGATAAAAAGGGTGGTTGTGACTGGTATGGGAGTGATGGCTCCCACAGGTAAGACAGTGGAAGAGTATTGGGAGAATCTTGTTTCAGGTGTTTCAGGTATCGGTAAAATTACTTTGTGTGATGCGAGCGAATTTCCCAATGACATAGCCGGAGAAGTCCAGGATTTTGATGCTTCTCAGTTTGCCAATGCAAAAGAAACCAGGAGGATGGCCAGATTTTCCCAAATGGCAGTGGCTGCTGCTGCCACGGCTATAGAAAATTCTGGATTGAATCTATCGGAGGAAAACGGGGAACGTTTGGGTGTTGTTATGGGAAACGGGAATGGAGGATTTCCCACTACAGAGGAAAATGCTGCAACTCTGTTTGATAAAGGAGGAATGCGTATGAGTCCATTTTTTGTTCCCATGATCCTCCCTAATATGGCTGCTGCACAAATAAGTAGGATATTTGGGCTCCAAGGGTATACAAATACTGTCATTACCGCGTGTGCTGCAGGAAATCAGGCAATAGGAGAGGCTGCTGAGGTAATCAGGAGAGGAGCTGCTGATGTTGTTTTGGGGGGTGGGTGTGAAGCAGGTATAAGTCGTTTGGGCCTCGGAGGGTTTCACGTTATCAGGGCACTTAGTCGTTTTAAGGGAGATCCTTCCCAAGCCAGTAGACCATTTGATGCTGACCGTGATGGTTTCGTGCCTGCTGAAGGAGCAGGAGTACTGGTTTTGGAGAGTATGGAACATGCGGTCAACAGGGGAGCAAATGTAATAGCAGAGATTTTAGGATACGGAGTATCTTCAGACGCTTTCCATGCTGTTCAGCCTGACGAAAATGGAGAAGGCGCAGCAAGGGCTATTAGATTCGCATTGCATGATGCCGGTATTACTCCGGAGGATGTCGACTATATAAATGCACATGGGACATCAACACCACTTAATGATGCGTCAGAGACGAAGGCTATTAAGAAAGCATTTGGAGAAGCCGCTTATACGGTTCCGATAAGTTCTACAAAATCAATGACAGGTCATGCACTTGGAGGGGCGGGAGCTATAGAGGCAGTAGCTGTGGTGAAGACGATAGAAACTGGAACAATTCATCCTACAATCAATCTTACAAATCAGGATGAGGCATGCGACCTAGATTTTGTACCGAATCAAGCAAGAAGAGTCGATGTGAAATTTGCCCTCTCCAATAATTTTGGGTTTGGTGGACAAAATGCCTGCGTGGTGTTTGCTGCGGTTAATGACTAAGTTCTAGAACGTGATTATTTGGGAGTCACTTAATTACGGGAGGTCAAATCTTTCTGATAAAGGTGGTTTTTCCCACAATTCTTCTGCCCCATTCATCGCTTTGGTTCTTTCAGGACTCACTTTCCATGTGTCATAAATTGCGTCACTTTCCCATATCACTATTGAGCTGATTTGCTGCGTGTCTTCACGAGATAGCAATGTAGTCCTGCTGACAAAACCTGGAGCCTTACTCTGGGCCGTACCGTTGCCATCTAGTAGGATCCTAGCTTGATCAAATGATCCTTTTTTGGCCCAGTGATGTGTGAGTACCCCTATCATGATTGACGTTCTCCCTTTTGGTTAAATGATGTTTCATATTAACCATATTGCTTAAAAATCGATAGATCTCATTAACTCGACCCACGTGTTTTGAGTAATGTCGACTCTGCGTTTTCTCAACTCATCTTCTCTGTCCCAGAGTGTATCCGCAACTTTTTCCTTGGCATTGTAGAATCTGGTTTCGTCCCAATGCGTCGGGCTGTCGTAGCCCGTTAGGAGTACTACCTCCAGAGGAGAACTTGAGGATGCAGTCGTCCACAATCCAAGTATACAAGCTCCCATACTTTCTATCCTGGGCCATATTCCTTCCTCCGAGCAGGTAACAAATTCTGAAAGATCAGTCGGTGAAATGAAGAATCTTCTATATCCATAAACGGGTCTTCTGTCTTCAGGAGGGAGCGTTTTCTTTGGCCTGGAAGATACAGGTCGCAATATGCGTACGGTTTCCTCTTTCACTAGGTTTTCTCTGTCAGTTGTCCAGGCACCTTGGCCAGTCTGCCAGGACTCGGTGTTTTCATAACTGGTCATTTGAAGCATATGTGAGGCCGGGCTCCCTATCATGCCATTTAGCATGCATAGCACGCTTCCACCAGATGCTCTAATCGAAGGCCAAATAGTCGACTGGCAAGTGGAGATGTAGTCTGAGATAGATTCTTTATCTAGGATTGTTCTTCGCTCTTCTGTGATCATTTTGCCTGAGTCCTTTGCCAAACTATTTTCATAGTGGTTACTCTTATCACCAAATTCAAACAGGCGGCCTCATTCGCTTCAATTAGTTTTAAGGCATAAGTTCGCTATGTTTTTTGTGAAGGGGAGAAATCGGGAAACAGCGGTTAATCCTCTTTTCTTGCAAAATAGCCCTCTGTATATGCGAATTTTGATGTTACTTCTAGCATTTCAACTATGCATTTCAAGTTACTGGGAATGCATTCTTCACTTTGTTGGTGGTGAAGGAAGTATTCGACTAAT
>VFFS01000044.1 GCA_009392815.1 SAR202 cluster bacterium | reverse complement strand
TCCCCATGGTTAAACCAACCATAAAAGGAGAATCCGTCATCTCCAGAACTACCCAACCCAAAACCACGTTTTCCCCTCGCATAAAACTCTCAAAAAAAGTAGCAGCGATCAACATCCTAAAGTCCCGTAACTTTAAGACAGGGGAAGAAATTTTCATACCAAAAAATATTTAAGGTCAGAAAATTTATATAGAGTCAACATTTTGGAAGAGGGCCTATTATCTAGAATTCCGTCTTCGCCATTCCTCTATGGTTTCTTGGGTGGGAGGATAATATTTCCCCGGGGGAACGTTCTCTGCCTTTATCTTTTCTTTCACCAAGTTCTCAGCGCCCTCATGCTCGACAGCCCACTCTAAGACTTTTTCAGCCATCCATGATGGAACTACGAGGACGCCATCATTATCTCCGACCATGACATCACCTGGACGCACTAAGGCGCCCCCACACTGAATTTGAACATTTTCTTCTGCGGGAAGACTACTTGGATTACCGTGAAAACTACGAGCTTTTGCATACACGGAAAGGGCGTAATCTTCATCAAGTAGTACATCCAAATCCCGTATCGCGCCGTCAATCACTACTCCATCAGCGTTATTCATCGCAAGTTGAAGCAATTTTACGTCTCCGGCAACCACATCCTGGACTCTTCCACCTATATCTGCCACAAGCACGTCTCCCGGGCCACACCGACCCATAGCGATATATTCAGGGGAATCAACACCATCCGGCTTGTCATTTGCAATATCAGGACGAACGGGCATAAACCTAAGCGTACGTGCTCTTGCTGCAAATCGTTCTTTGCCAGGTGTAAACGGCGTGAAATTTTGAATACCCTCACAGACACAAAATAAAGACCCAAACGACCGTAGGGCGTTGTATACGGTTGCCGTAGGAATAGCTTTGAGACCGTCCAGAATTTCCTGGGATACCTCTACTGGTTCCATATCAGAATTTGCCATGAATTTTCCTCCATTTGCTGGATAGATTAGACATTTCTAACCTATGCTATCCTATAAAACTTTTGCTGTTTCAGTCGTAGAATTTGTTGTCTGTCGGTTCCAATGAGTCACCACACTGAAGTCAGAAACTTTGTCGACATAATTGTATCTATCATTTCATCAACACGCCTACGGAAACTCTTAGTATTTGTCAGAATTTGGCACCCGCAAAGCATCCATCCATTGTTCAAGTATTTTGATCCTTATGTGATCCTTTCTGGAAGAATAAATGGCAAGAAGATTTCTTAATTTCCTCATAATAAGCTCTCTATCGCTTACCCCATCAACATACCGTCTGTCCCAAGAAACAGTCTCTCCAACAAATTGCTGAAGCCTTATGGCACACTCTTGTTCTGATATAAAAATTCCCCGGTGAAACGGATCCACCAATACCTCGTCCTGACTGGACCTCACCCGCACAAGAAAATGCCCGGGCATACCCACGCCTTCTAAATCCATACCTAGTCGCTTCCCAACCTCCATGTAAACCAAAGATAACGTTATGGGTATCCCCCTCCGTCTCTCCAAGACATCATTCAGGTAGGAGTTTCGAGGATCATAATAATTTTCCTGATCACCACTGAAACCTACCTCATCAAAAAGATATTCACTCAGAACATTGGCTTTCCCTAGAAGATCCCCTTGTTCTTCAACTCTACGGGAAACCCCCTCAGCGAGGGAGTCCAAATACCCACGTTCAACCTTTATGTCTAGGTTAGGGTACTCCGTCAGAGCAATTAGAAGGGCCATTTGGGTTAAGTCGAGCTCGTCAGATGATGCCATATCTGCAAATTGCTGCAAAGGAGAAGGATAGGTTTGGTTCGAGTCATTCATAAAAGCCAGCCTAACATAAAAGCAAACTTACAAGTTTACTAACAAGAAGGCTAGGGCAGGGTAGTACAAATCTCTGTTTTGATTGTCCTGTTCAACTCAAAAACCCTTGACCCAGTTGTTGTGAAGAACGTCCATACCGCCTGAAATTAGGGAATTATCTTTAGAAAAACTCAATCCGACGTGATTACCAAACGATGTATTACCGTAAGTTGAGCTTCTTTTGACCAACTTATGCCCCATTTTTGAAAGACCATCAATAAGATCACTATTCATCCGACTATCAACCCATATATCTTCACCAGAAGGGTGAAATCTCAATGAATTAATCGAGTCATGTATACCCATACCAAAATCGACCATGTTCACCAAGGGATGAATCCCCATTCCTCCAAGAAATATACTGAGAGAACCGGCGAGGGCAGAAACCGGAGCATCATCGTTAAAGGCAATCACACTGGAAGTTAATCTTTGCATTCCTTTACCAGGCATTATGGAATTCAGATATCCGGGCCTAGGGTCGAGCCTGTGCATGCTGTTATTCAAAAGAATTCCCGTGCCGGGAACAATAACTTGCGAACCAAAGTATGTCCCCAAGCTAGTTATCAACGAAACCACGTTATTGTCTCGATCCATAACTACTACTTTCGTCGTATTCCCACTGATTTTTCCTGAGTCGTCGACCGGAATTGTATTCAAGTTTGGGTTTTCTTTATTTTCGAACGTCCAGGGATTGCCAAAATTGGGGAAGGAGGAAACCTTGTCAGGATCTATAAGTGAGGCTCTTTGTCTAGCATAATCCTTCGACACCAAGGCGTTCCAAGGACTATCGCTTCCCCTAGGATCTCCAACGTGAGCCAATGTATCAGCCCAGGAAAGCTTCATTGACTCAATCATAAGATGGACAGCCTCTATGGTTTGATGACCTGAGGGTGAAATATCGAAGTTTTCCAATATATTAAGAGCTTCGACCAGGGTTACGTTTCCACCAGTTACGTAACTGATATCCCTATAAGTGTATTGGTCCGACTCGTAAATTAGCGGACTATAGTTGTCTAAGTCTTCTGCTGAAAGAATTCCCCCGTTATCAAGCATATTTCGGGCTATTCGCTCTGCTACAACCCCCCTATAGAACGCGTCCCCCCCTTCATTCGCTATAAGCTCCAAGGTTTTAGCGAGATCACTCCGCACAACATAGTCACCTATATTCTTACCAAACGTGGCTTCCATTTCGGGATATATATTCCAAAGATGCTTTGTATCCTGGATATATCTGTCCATTATCGTATCGACGGGTACACCTTCTCGTGCCAAGGTTATCGCGGGACCCATCAAGGTAGTAAGCGGAAGACAAGCAAATAAGTCATAAGCCGAGCAAAGTCCAGCTACTTGGCTAGGGACCATAACAGACTTATGACCATAGAATTGTTCATCATTTTCAACCGAGGGGTACCCAAGAGCCCCTGTCTTTTCTGGAGATGATTTACCAAGAGACGTCCGAAACATGGATGTAGCAGCAGTAGCCGGCGCAACGTCATAAAAGTCAATGATCGTAGTTTTACCAGTAGCCGCCCAGTAAATAGACATTACCCCATGGGCTCCTAAGCCGCACATGGCAGGCTCTGCCAGGTCAGCGACAAAAGCGGCAGTGATAGCGGCATCAACAGCATTTCCACCCTTCTGAAGAATATCAAGGCCAGCTTTAGCTTCCAGTGGATGGCCGGCAGCGACCATCCCATTTGAAAAACTTCCAGAAACCGAAGGGTAGATTTCCTTATTCAATCTAGATCAGATCAATCTTGGGGCAAGAAAGCATAATACTACTCAAAATTCAACAATAATTTGTTGAGGTAACTTGATTTTTCTTAATGTATTCCCAATCGTATTCGACTCCCAAACCTGGCCCGTCAGGCACCGATACGCATCCTTGCTCGTCAATTGAGTTCAGATCATCTGAATATCCATTGATGTAGACAGGGACGGAGCTTGGTGGTGCTTCGGGATGAAGAAGAGCCATTTCATAGTAGTTACTGTTTCTGAGAGATGCCATCACATGGCGATGAGCAGGACCACAGTTATGTATTTCAGCATCCAAACCAAACCCTTCTGCGGCGTGCCCAATCTTCATCGCTCCAGTTATACCACCGTCAAAATCAGGATCCACACGAATTAAGTCTGTTCCTCCAGACTTCATGAAATTTACATTCGGTTCAAGCATTCTCACATGTTCTCCCTGAAGGAGTGGAGTTTTAATGAGAGATTTCAGCTGAAAGTGCCCATGCGAGGAAATTCCTCCATCACTATATGGATCCTCATACCATAAGTAGTTGGCCTCATCACAAGCCTTTCCTACCTTGAGGGCATCTAAGAATGTTCGATAGTTGCAAGCCGGATCTATCATTAGGTCCATATCATCCCCAACGGCGGACCTAACATCCAAGACCGTTTTGATATCCAAATCAATATTTTCGCCTTTTATGGGATGGATTTTGAAGCCGGGATAACCAAGTTCCTTACACTGGATTGCAAAGTCTGCATAGGCTTCAGGGCTTCCTAAGGAGGTGCCTAGTTCTCCCTGATAAGTACTGGCGTAGGTAGGTAGTTTTTTTCTATATCCGCCTAATAATTCATAAACCGGGGATCCGTAAAACTTACCTGCCACATCCCACAGGGCTATATCTAACACCCCCATACTAAGAAACCCAATTTGTCTCGTTGCCAGTTTGGAAATAGTGTAAATTTTTTCCCGTTCAAGAGGATTAAGGCCCATCAGGCTTGAGGCGTAATGACGAAGACCCGCGTATTCAGATGGGTGTCTTCCTACATATTCACCTGTAATACCAGCATTGGTATGGATTTTGATTCCACCGAGAATTCTCCAGTATCCGCTTCCATCACCCATACTAGGTCGTCCCAATTCACAGTTGAATTCAACCACTTCTATCTTGGTGATATTAATCTTGTCTGTCGGCATACTGCACCTCGAGATGTCGTGATTAGAGTTGTTTCATCCTAATAAAATCGGCGGATTTCCAATTCATATTAATGGCAAATCCAATATCCCACTCACGCACACCCTCTCCAGATGAGCAACCCCAATCATTTGATTTTTACAAAAACTCATTTAGCAGAGCTGATATTCTCGACTGGAAACCATAAATTCCAATACCCTAAGGATGGTGCCATCTTCAATTGCAATATCGGTATCCTGCCCATTTGTCTGGACTTCCTCTTGAGTAAAGAGGTCCAGCACACCGTCAGCGGTGTCTCCGGAAATTCGAGTTATTCCGACCGAATTGCCACAAGATTCGATCAACTCACCTATTGTGTGCGTATCATTTTTTAGGTCGGCGTGAATCCTATTGAGGATATGTTTAACTCCGTCGTTATCAGGATTACCAATATGCTGGGAAGCAAAATTGACCCTATCCACAAGTGCTCCGCTCGATATCCATTCCTCTCCGGTATGCCATCCTTCGACAGATGGTGGGTTGCATAAAGCCTGTCCCATATAGTCAGACTCGGCAATTACTCCAAAAATGCTGGAGTCAACTTTCGAATCATCGTTATATTCCCCACTAAGGCGGAGGGTTCCGATAACTAGCTCGACGGGACTTTTGATTTTCTGATATCTCGACTCTTTGAAAAAATCTGACGTCAGAAGTACTCTCAATACAGATTTAATATCATGTTCGTACTTGAAATACGCTTCAACTAAAGTATCTATAGCAGCCGGATCCTTAGGCGGTGTATCTTTCCATTGTGGGACCGGCACCTCATCCGCTACAAAAAAATTGTACATATGCCTTGCGATGAACCTTGCAGTCGCTTCCTGATTACAAATAATTCGGATTACGTCGTCACCATTAAACGGACCCGCCTCACCGAGGAATTCTTTGTTGTCTACATCGTGTATGCCTGGCTTAAAATCATAGTGCCAAACTATTCTTCCATAAGGCCAAATTGAATCTTTTTGAGCCATCAAGGACATGTATTCGGAATTAGCCACTGACCATCCGGTAAAAGCTCTCGCACACTCTTTTATATCATCTTCCGTATAGTTCCCGACGCCCATTGAAAATAGTTCGAGAATCTCTCGCCCATAGTTTTCATTAATTGATTCGTTGAGATTGTCCTGATTGTCCAACCAGATCAGCATCGCAGGGTCTTGAGACAGTTTAATAAGAAGATCATCAAACTTCCCGGTACCGGACCTTCTGAACATCTCAATTTGATTCAGGAGAGTTCTGAGGTTATTCAGTTTTGAATTCCCTGTTGCAAAAATACCATGCCAAAACAGCGACATCTTTTCTTCAAGTGGCGACTGAGTAGAAATCATCCTATAGGCCCAATATGCGGGCACCCCACTCCTCGACGCATGAAGATCGACATGATCGCGAAAAAGTATGTCGTCAGATATATGTGCAGATTCGGATGGATTAAGTAGGTTCTCTACTAGATCCTCGTAGGTCATTAGAGAACAGGCATCCAATTCATCAGGGGTTATGCCAAACCCGGCCCGATTCATAAGATGAATTATCAATTCAGTACTAGTGCTTACCATCGTATTACTCCCTAATTCTCAGCTTCCATTAAATCTGAAAAACTATTTTAGATTCACCGGTTCAAACACCTGAATCCTGTGTCTGCTATGTTCTGTAACATAGAGTTGATTATCTGAATCAAATTTTACTGAAACAGGCCCCCAAAATTTGTGTTCAGTTTGGGATGCTTCATGGTAGGCATTCTTCAAATGTTCAGGAAGATCCAGAGCTTTCAAATCTGCCCGGTTCCTAGCCTCCCTCTCATCCAAATTCACGTCAAGCCACTCATGAGACCACTTGGAAAGAGTGGCATCACCTTCCAAAACATTTAGAACCGAACCACCCTCATCCAATATCTGTACTCTTTCATTTCCCCAATCTGCGACTGCAATGTTCATATTAGTATCCACCGCTACAGAGGAGGGTCTATTAAACTGTCCAATAGCTACGCCCGATTCACCAAAAATATGTAGCAAATTCCCTTCAGAATCGAATTTTTGAATGCGATCATTTCTCCAATCTGCAACATATAGATTTCCTTGAGCATCTACATCCATACCCCACGGCATTTCAAACTCCCCAGGCCCACTTCCAGCACCTCCCCATTCCGTCACAACTCTACCTTCTGATGTGAGTTTTTGAATCACATTCAAATAACGGGATGACACATATATAAAGTCATCAGAGTCTATCGCTATACCTGCTGGACCAAATTGATCTGCGTTCCTATGACTATCTGAATCCAACTTAATGAAGCGTTGAAAATTACCATCACTGTCAAAAATTTTTATTTCATCCGTAGCCTCATCAGTTACGTGAAGCTGATTCTTACTGTTGAAATCCAAAGTGACAGGCCTGGTAAATTTTGCCTCGTCATCATCAAGTGGATTTCCAAACTCGCCAATCCACTCTTCTTCAAAGGTAAAGTACTGAATTCGTGTTCCAAGCCGCGTGGCAGAATTGGGTCTATTTAAAAGGTAGATGATTCGGGACTTCCCAAGATCATCATTAATAGCAATATCATAAGGAAAGTTGAAACCCCTTCCGACTGGCTGATTACTATTTATACCTATCGTCTTAACAGTTTTCATTTTTTCACTTTCTCTAGATAAATATTCGTCGTAAGCACAAATTATAAATTACTCTTACCCAAAATTCGATGTCCTAAAATCGGAGTTTCAACACATCTGATTATGGAATACTAAAATTTAATGTTCTCTTTTCATATCTGTTATCACCATAATAAAATACATATCCCGCTACTATAAATATGCGCTAGGCTTCCTCTACGATAATTTGGCTACTTCTAAGGACTTAATAGGCCTTTTCGCAACAATGATTAGTAAGGTTGCAATCACGTAAGATACTACGGAAAACAAGAACATAGTTTCGTATCCATTTGTCACCTTGAACATGAATGCTCCCAAAGTCGGACCCAAGCCAAGACCCACAATCTGGAACGGCCCGACAATACCGGAGATAGTGCCATAAGAGTTACGTCCGTAGTAACTGGCCAACAACATTCCACCAAGTACCTCTAATCCACCGCTAGCCATTCCCCAAAGCAAAACCAAACCAAACGCAACTTTTTTGTCACCCACCAGCAAAAACAAAAAAGTTGCCACTATTACAGAAGGTAAAGCAACGAACATTAGTTGCCTGGGAGAATATTTATCAGACATGAATCCCCAAAAAGGGTGAGAGAAAGAATCCAATACGGAGGTTAGGCTCCATGCCAATGCCGCAACTGGTAGCGACATACCCAAGAAATTTAGAAACGGGACTAATTGAAAACTTACATTCCCCAAAGTAAGTATTATTAGGAACTGCGATACTCCAATAAGCCAAAGAGATCTGGTTTTCATAGCCTCTGAGGAGGTCCAGCTAACCTCTTCGGCAACTGGTGTTCCACCTTTTATAATCCTTGTTTCAGTAATATCTTTGCGCTCTCCATCAGGTAGAAGACCAATATCTTCAGGAGTTCTTCTCATAAATAGAATCAATGGAAGAGACAGTAGAATTGAGTACGTCCCAATCACCCTATAACCCGATCTCCAGCTTGATTGGATCGCCAGTAGAGATATTATTTGGACATTTATGGCTCCATAAAAAGGTCTTGCCATGGATATAAGACCTAAAGCGAGATTTCTCCTTTTGTAAAAAAAATTTACAGCAGCAGTTCTTGGCATAACACTTATTAGGACAGGAGTCCCGATACCTCTCGCAATCACATAAGCGATCGTAAACTGCCACAATGTCGACGCCCCTGCCAAAAAGTAGAAGCACAAACCGATCACTATTGCCGCGACTGGCATAAATATTCTTGGTCCTCTCGTGTCTGCTAAATGACCGACTAGGGGAGTCAAAATACCAGCCGTCCAAGTTCCTATTGTCACACCGATAGCTAAGGAACCTCTATCCCAACCAGTTTCTGACAATATAAAACTCTGTACTCCAGCAAGAGTCACTTGGGCTGAACCTGTAGAAGCGAACGTTCCTAGAGAAGCAACACCCAAAATTATCCACCCATAATAAATTTTGGTTCTAGGAGTCCAATTTTTAACGTCGCCGAAAATTTTCATTTCAGAATGCTAACACCGTTTGGAGGCATAAGCTGAGCAACGGGATTCTAGGGATACGACAATTTATCTACCTGAATCAACCACCAACGAAAACATCTGACTAAACAAATATGTTCAGACTAGCGACTGACTTAAATCAATTGTAGGCGAGGGGCGAAATAAACTCATGCTGTTCGAAGTATCCATTAGAAACTATGCTCGGATCTACCCCTAACCACCTCTCGGCTATGGTTGAGTAAATACTGCGAAAATCATTGTTGAAGTGGAGATCGCCTTCGAGTTGGTCAGTCTCTTTCAAAGATGGATAATCACCATACAACCCACCATTTACTGTTCCACCTATAACAAAAGCGGTTCCCCCTGATCCATGATCAGTCCCAGCTGAATTATCTTTGATTCGACGTCCAAATTCTGACCATACCAATACGAGCACATCATCTTCCAGATTGTGCTCTTTCATATCTTCCATAAAATCACCAATGGCATCCGAAGTTTCTGTCCATAGTTTAGTGTGAGTATCCAATTCGGCCGCATGGGTGTCAAAACTTCCGTGTTGAGTGTAAAACACTCTGGTGCCGATATCTGCAGTAAGAACTTGAGCGATACTTTTCATGGATTGGGCGATCGGATTATTCGCATATTCAACCGCCGATGAATACTGTGCGGGAGCCGTCCGCAGTATATCCGCCCCTTTAAGTGCGTCAATTCCAGTTTGCCCAATGAATTGGGCCACGTTGTCATGTGCCATCGCACTACCATATATCTGCGAAAAAGCGCTTAATGCTAGGTCACGTGATCGTTCTCCCTGTATGTCAGGAAATAATCCATAATTCTCGAGATCACTAACAGAAGCAACGGGCACACCTTTGCAGGACAGCGCCCTGGGTAGCCCCTTCCCAAAATTCACACCTGCTATAGGATTTTCACCATTTGGATCAATTTCCCTTAAAGCTCGACCCAACCATCCTGATTCACCTATTCCAACAGACTCACCTGTGTTCCATATGTCTATCGACCGAAAATGAGATCTATTGGGTTCCGGGTATCCCACTCCATTTATCACAGCAACTTTTTCATTGTCCCATAGGTTTTTGATAGATCTAAGGGCGGGATTGAATCCCAAATGGTTATTAATTTTAAGAACTCTGTCCTGTTCTATACGAACTTCTTTTCGCCAGTCGTAGTAGAGACCGTCACCGTACGGGATCACCGTGTTAAGGGCATCATTTCCACCGGAAAGTTGAACGATCACTAAGGAACGTGGTTTCACTTCTGCTACCATTTGTATTCTCCTCATTATCCCTTCAATTAACTACTTAGGTTTGTGGGATATAGCCTTTCAATTATCTCTCTCGTACACTTGAATCCGATGTCTATTTGTTTCTGTAATGAAAAGTCGGCTTTCACTATCTAGCATGAGGGATACAGGTCCCCAAAAAAGTTTTTCAATATGCGAGGATTCTTCGTGGGGATCGTCGTTGAAGTAGTCTATATCAGGTTCCAAATTTGCACGTTCTCTAGCCCCAGCCTCCTCAACATTTACTCCCAAAAAATCCTCAGCCCATTCAGAATTAGTAGCCTGTCCCCGAATCTTTTGTACAAATTCTCCGTCAGGACCGAATACTTGTACCCTCTCATTTCCCCAATCTGCTACATATATATATCCCTCCTGGTTCACTATGACTCCAGCGGGTTTAATCAATTCTCCTTCCTGACGTCCAGGAGAACCATACTTCGCTACAAACTCTCCATTAGGGGTAAAACGCTGGATACGGTCGTTACCCCAATCAGCTACAAAAATCTCCCCTTGTTGATCTACACCCAGCCCCCAAGGCAAGTTTAAACAACCGTCTCCATTTCCATACTCACCAAATGATTGGAGAAATTCGCCATCACTCGTAAATTTTTGGATTCTATGGTTCCTAGAATCCGCTATCAACACGTTGTTATCTTGATCAAATACTATTCCAGACGGCCCATTAAGCATTCCATCAATTTCCCCTCCAGATCCCCAATGCTTTAGAAACTCACCTGATTCGTTGAAAACAGAGACACGATTGAGATATTCATCTGTTACAAATACGCGATTCTGATCGTTTATTGCGATGCCACAGGGCCATCTAAACTGACCGTCCCCGATACCGGCACTCCCAAACACCCCATAATATTCCCCATCCTCGTTTAGCATCGTGACCCTCATACTGTCGGACACAGCTCTTTCAAACGACCTACTAAGAACATAGAGGCGGCCGCTATTGGACATTGCTGAATCAATCGGATAGTAGAACCCACGCCCACGCATTGTGGTCATTCCGACCGTTCGGACATATCTTAATGACTGCCCTTGTTCTAATCCTTGTGTGGCCATACTTCCCCTTTGAAAAGTTACAGAGTCACCTGTTTTGGTTCATTTGCGTCTCTATATGAATCAAGCCCGCTGGAATTCAGGTGTCGATGCTATGAGTTTTACAACTCCTGCAATCTTCTCTTTACCTATTTCATCGATTCCCTGGTCTTCAACCTTTATAACTCCATTTTTAGAAACGTAGTTAACAAGCTTTGACCTCGTATCATCTTTTACGTTTATAGTTCCTAAATGTTTGAGACATATATCAACAATGCGATCTGCGTCTATGTCCCCGCTCCCTTCAAAAGCTATTTTGTTGAACAATTCATTGGATCCAGGAGTTTCTACTCTACCAAGTTCTTCGGATGCAAAATTCATCCTCTCCACGAGGGCGCCAGTGTCGATCCATGTCGTACCTCCGTCCCAGCCTTCCACCGATGGTGGATTACTCAACGTCTGGCCCATGTACTGCATACGCAGTTGTCGACTCGAATGCTCATATTGTGGCCTATCAACCGATTCAGTCAGCCTCATAACTCCAGTAACCAACTCGGCAGGGCTTTTAACCTTTTCATACCAGCAGTCCTCAGATTTGAAGAAATCCGAGTTGAACACAAATTTCATTACCGACCTTATGTCATATTTGTTGTCAAAATACGCCTGTACTATCTGATCAATTGCCTCAGGATCTCTGGGGGCTTGATACGGCCATTGAGGGACTGGAGGTTCGTCAGCAACAAAGAAATGGTAAATATGCCGAGCTATGAAACGAGCGGTTGCCTCTTGTTCGCAAATAATTTCAACTATGTCTTCACCATTGAAAGTCCCTTTGCGCCCAAGAAATTCCTTCTCTCCGTTATCATGATCGTTAGCATCAAATTCATAATGCCAGGAAATCCGACCATAAGGCCAATCTGAATCACGGGCTGAACGCAACTCCATATACTCACAATTACCAATCGTCCATCCTGTGAAAGCCCGGGCACATTCTTTCACATCATCCTCTGTGTAATTACCAACTCCCATGGAAAAAAGCTCCAAAAGCTCTCGCCCAAAATTCTCGTTAATGGAATCTTTGTGGTTTTGCTGATTATCCAGCCATATAATCATGGCCGGATCCTTTGCCATTTCTACAAGAAGATTTCGGAAATCCCCCATTGCGTATTTTTTAAACATCCGTATTTGATCTGAGAGTGGCTTGGCGTTAAGCACCTTGGGGTAACCAGTCGCAAAAATGCCATGCCAAAAAAGAGTCATTTTTTCAAGTAGCGGCGTGTCGGTAGTAATCATCCTGTAGAGCCATGCTTCCAAACCGCTCAATCCCGCCAACATACTGGATTCATCTGGGTGGTATCTTCTTATCAGGTACTCTGACATCCATTTTGGACTAGATGTATCCAATAGCTTATCTACAGTAGCCTCGTAACCTATCCCAGCGTATTCTTCGAGCTCTTCTCTAGTAGCCCCAAATCCGGCCCTCCGTGCTAGATGAGCAATTAACTCTATCTGGTTTTCAGGCATCGTTACGCCTCCTTCTCCATTGGAGTAAGAACCATTACATCATGAATAAACATAGCTATCCACAGGATTTTACGAATTGGTGACAAAAGGGTCAATATTTTCTAGGTCTTAAGCAATAAGACTACGGATCATCAACCGGCTCTTCCAGCCGTTGCTCCACCATCAACCATGTAAACACCACCATTACAGTAACTGCTTTCATCACTGGCAAGAAACAACATTAGACGGCTAACTTCTTCAGGTTCCCCATATCGACCGAGAGGCATCGTGGAAGCGTACGATTCTTGAGCTTCCTCCACTGTTAAAAATCCTTCTCTTCCATCAGAAACCCGCTGTTCTTCAATTGATCTCATCATTCTTGTCTGTATTGGGGCTGGATTAACGGTATTAACTCGAATACCCATAGAGGCTCCTTCCATGGCAGCGGAACGCATAAGACCAATTACCGCATGTTTACTAGTCGAGTAAGGAGCCATTCCAGGTGAACCTCTCACACCTGCCGTTGAGGAAGTTATCACTATGCTACCTCCCCCTCGCTCACGCATAACAGGCATAACATACTTTAAACCCAGCCATACTCCTTTTACATTGACTGACATGACTTGATCAAACATTTCAACGGGGGTATCAACTATCGAATTTAATTCACCTTCAATTCCAGCGTTGGCAAGAAATATGTCAACTCCACCATATCGTTGAACTGCTTCGTTCACGAAACCTTGGACTTGGTCAGGATGAGAAGTGTCGGCGACAACATAAGTAGCATTTTCATCTCCAATCGCTTGCACCACATCCTGTAACGCTGACTCATCCAGATCAACTAAAATGACATGCGCGCCCTCTTCAACGAAAAGCTTCCCTGCAGCTCTACCAATACCTCCAGCACCACCAGTTATTATCGCTACTTTACCTTCGAGCCTCGGCATATAACACCTCTAATGGTTCTGTGTATTTTTTTGTGCAGTCTACCTAGATTAGATCTAACAGGGGAGATTTCCTACCTACCACGGTACGATCTATACTTTGAATATCTGGTTTCCCACACAGCCCCATAGTTGAATCCAGCTCATCCCTCAATATACTGAGTAAATGTTTCAATCCATCTGAACCGTCTACAGCCAAGCCCCAAAATATCGGGCGCCCAATCAATACAGCATCCGCACCCAAGGCAATGGCTTTGAGTATATCTGCCCCGCGACGAATACCCCCATCGATGTAAATTTCTGCCCTACCATTCACTATGTCCGCAACTTCCGGGAGAACCTCTATCGTGGCAAACGTAGAATCTAGGCTTCGACCACCATGGTTCGAAACTATTATCGCTTTGACACCATGATCAACCGCGAGTTGCGCATCTTCAGCGGTCATCACACCTTTTGCTATAAGAGGAAGATCTGTTTTAGAAGCTAACCAACCAAATTCTTCCCATGTAACTTTAGGACTGACCAAGCCACTCACATTGGTTGGAGCATCGTCGCTTGATGGACGATAAGTACTACGTACAGAAAAGTCCTCTTCATTCCCCATGCCATCGTAATTTGGAGTTGACAGACCAGTATAGTTATTTCGAATATTTCTTTCTCGCTTTGATTGAACGGAAGCATCCAACGTGACACATAAGGCAGAGTAACCCGACTCTTCTGCTCTATGCGCCATGAGTTCAGTCATCGCTCTATCCCTGTAAAAATATTGTTGAAACCAAATAGGGCGAGTTGATGCACTAGCTACATCCTCCATTACCACGCTAGATCCAGAACTGAGAATCATGCCCACATTCATTTCGTTTGCGGCTCTGACAGTTGCTATTTCGCCCTCAGAGTGAGCTCTACCATGATGACCCGCCGGGCACAACATCACCGGAAAATCTATTTTTTCCCCTAAAACGGTAGTTGTGAGGTCTCTTTGATCGACATCTACCAACATCCTGGGACGCAACATAATGGAATCGAAAGCATCACGCGTTCTTCTGACAGTTATTTCATCTGTGGCTCCACCCTCCACAAAATCCCATTCAGGATGAGGTATTAAATCTGCCGCTAATTTCTCATATTCATACAAATTAATGGGCTGTCTCTTCGTCACGATAAATCCTCGTATTTCTTGCTGTGCTGGATTGCGTACGAGAGGATATCAGTCAGGAAGTTAAGGGGCAATTCCTATCATCGATTTCTGTATTGCTTATCGGGAAATTTATTGGGCCATTTAGGCAACTAACCAAAAATCAAACGGTCGCAAAACTTTATTAGTACCAATCAAGGTCATTTTTCAAAAAATACCATTTTTAGGATTGATAGACCGCTTAATTTGGGTAACATGCACCCATTGGATTGAAAAAATTGGAGACAGGGCCATAAAATCTTGTAAAAGAATTAACGCCACAACTTGCCGGAGGCTACTCCTTGATGAAAACAAATAGATTTGGTTTTGGAGATTTTCAATATGAAGTGGTCCCAAATTGGGGAATCAGTACTGAATTAGGGATCGTTTCAGATGTCGCGACTGACTCGAATGACAACGTGTATCTGGCAGTAAGAAATACCCCTCACCCTGAAAATCCGGGAGGATACATATTAGTTTTGGATCGGGACGGCAATATATTGGACTCATGGGGACAAGACCTGTTCGAAACACCTCACGGGATCTGGATCAGCAGAAAAGACGAAATTCTTCTCGCCGACTCCAGCGATCATACTGTCCGTTCATACACTACGGACGGTCAACTGATATTTACTATTGGTACTCAAGGAAAAACCGGAATCCCAGGTTCTCCCTTCAATAGGCCGACACGTGCAGCACTATCCAATTCAGGAACACTTTTTGTAGCTGATGGATATGGACAAGACAGAATTCATAAATTCACAGGCAAAGGAGAGTGGATAATGTCTTTTGGCGAAACCGGCAAAGGATCTGGGTATATAAATTTGCCCCATGATGTGACTATAGGTGATGACGACCAAGTCTACGTATTGGATAGAGAAAATCGGAGATGCCAAGTATTTGATCAAGATGGCAACTACATACGTGAATTCGAAGGGCTGCGTTCTCCTAATGACATGGTTATAGACGAATCTGGATATTTTCATGTCGCTGAAGGTTGGTACCAGGAGATAGCTTCCATCTGTGTCATGTCACCTGATGGAAAGATTCTGGGAAGGTGGGGGGAAAGAGGAAATAGGCCCGGGTGTTTCAAAGGGGCACCACACGGATTGTGGATAGATGCCAATGGAGATATTTATGTCGCAGAAGTGGCTGCTGAAAAAGCAATCCACAAATTCATTCGAATTTAGCCTGTCACCCTTTATGAAGGAGCAAACTTAGAATTAACCACTAGTAAACATCGTCTGTCAGAAGCGTTGATCTGAAATTAGGTTCAACCTAGGATCACAGGGCAATCTTGAATCACAAAACAACAATATTTAGGCCAAACCGAGGATAAAAACCAATGAAATATGACGTCATTGTGGTAGGAGCTGGATCAGCTGGTTCAGCTGTGGCCGCAAGACTATCTGAAGACCAAGATATTTCAGTACTCTTATTGGAAGCTGGGCCTGACTATCCAAACTTTGAGTCGATCCCTGAAGAAATTAAACTCGGATATTCCTCCGGGGCTGACGTCACAGTGAGCGACAAGCACAACTGGAAATTTACTGGCAAAGCAAACGATGTAGCCGACCCCCTACTAGTTCCACGAGGTAAAGTCATGGGGGGAACCAGTTCTATAAACGGCCAAGTATTTCTACGAGGTCTGCCTGAAGATTTTGATCATTGGTCATCTCAGGGAAACGAAATATGGTCTTTTGAAGAGGTTCTACCTTTTTTTCGAAAACTTGAGACTGATATGGATTTTCATGATGACTTTCATGGCAGTAATGGACCTATCGTTTGTCACCGATTTAAAAGGGAAGATTGGCTTCCTTCACAAAAAGCGTTTCATAGAGCATGCATAGATGCCGGTTTTCCTGAAACTTATGATTTCAACAACCCCGAATCTCATGGAGTGGGGCCCATACCTTTTAACAACCCGGATGGAATCAGATTTAGTAGTGCCCTAGGCTATTTGTCGCACATTAGACATCGCGTAAATCTCACCATAAAAGCTGAATGCATAGTCGGCAAATTATTGTTTGATGGGAAGTCAGTTGTAGGTGTAGAGGTTGAGAGCGGTGGTGAAAAATTTGTCGTTGAATCTGATCGGATTATTCTGAGTGGCGGCACGATAGCAAATACCCAGCTTTTACTTTTATCGGGTATCGGACCTAAAAACCATCTAAACCAGCTCGGTATAAAAGTTCACACTAACCTGCAAGGAGTTGGACAAAACTTCAGTGACCATCCTTTGATATTCATAACTGCCAGTGTGAAAGATGGGATTAAGCTTGACCCCATAGCTCCGAGATTCCAGGTTGGCTTGAGGTACACATCCTCAGATTCGAACGATCCTAACGACATGATGATGTGGATGCAATCATTCATTAATCAAAGAGTAAATCGTAGCGGGGATAAGATGCAGGGATCAGGAATTAGAATCATATCTTCAGTATTTGTTGCCGAAAGCAAGGGAGAGATAACTCTAACCTCAACCGACCCTAGCGAACAACCTTTCTTGGATTTCCATCTATTGGAAAGCGCTGAAGACCGAAAACGATTGCGAGAGTCCGTCAGGATGGCAGCCAGCCTTTTGGAGCATCCGGATTTTGATTCGATCATAGAGGAGAGGATAGATCCCCCTGATTCTGCTCTGGAGTCGGACGTGAAATTAGATGAATGGTTGCTAAAAGAGGTTACGACAGGGCAACATTTGACGGGGACCTGCAAAATGGGGCCCATATCTGACCCCCTGGCGGTAGTTGATGAGTATCTAAATGTCCATGGTGTAAATGGACTAAGTATTGCGGATGCATCCATTATGCCAAACACCGTGAGGGCAAATACAAACGCTACCATTATCATGATTGGCGAAAGAATGGCTCAGTTTGTAAAAAATGAGATGTCTACCTCAAAAACTTAACCGGTTTAGCTAGTCACGACCCATACAGTTCTTTGAGAGAATGGTACAAAAGTAGGGTAGGGCGCAGACAATAACAAGGGAAATAATCCATTCCATCAGACTTGTTAGTTAGTTCGGTCCATTCTACAAATAATTACCCGAAGACATTATTAGGTCTATCTAGACCGTAATGTTGTCTCAATGTATCTCCTTCATAACTCGTGCGAAAAATGCCCTTGGCCTGAAGCAATGGGACTACCTCATCGATAAACACATCCAACATTTTTGGCAAAACTGGGGGCATTAGATTGATTCCATCCGCTACCCCGTTTAGGAACCAATCTTCTATCAAGTCGGCAACCTGTTCAGGAGTTCCCGCAAAAACATAGTGCCCACGTGCTCCGGACATTTTTGCCAGCAGTTGCCTCATTGTAGGTTTTTCACTCCGCACAACACCCACTATAACTTCAGTGCGGCTACGAGCAGATTCTACGGTAGCTGGGTCCGGAAAATCCTCAGGTCTGAGAGGTTGATCTAGCGGCAGATGGGAAAAATCTGTGCCACCAAATCTGGATGACAGTCTAGCTAATCCCTCATTGGTGTCTGCCAAACCATTTAGATCTTCACTATAGATCTTGGCTTCAGATTCCGTCGATGCAATAACCGGACTGAGCCCAGGTAATATCAAACAATGGCTTTGGGCTCGACCTCTAGATTTAACCAGCGATTTAAGATCACTATAAAATGCTCTGGCTGTAGATTCTTGCATGTGGGCGGTAAACACAGCTTCCGCATATTGAGAAGCAAATTGACGTCCGGTGTCGGATGATCCCGCCTGAACAAGCACGGGCCATCCTTGAGGCCCACGAGGAATATTTAATGGGCCTTCCACACTGTAATGTTCACCTTTATGATCTATCGTACGGATACGATTGCGGTATATGTATTTCCCACTTTTCTTGTCATCAACGATGGCATCATCGGACCAGCTATCCCAAAGACATTTCGCAACTTCCATAAATTCATCTGCTTTGGCGTAGCGATCTGTATGGCTAATCTGGGTTTCATAGCCATAATTTTTTGCAGCTGGAGCAGACCAGGAAGTCACAATATTCCAGCCTACACGACCCTTACTGATGTGATCTAAGGAGGCAAACTGCCTGACCAGGTTAAAGGGCTCAGTATAGGTCGTTGATGCAGTTGCAATTAGTCCAATTTTTTTTGTGGATACCGCGAGCGCCGCCAAAGCCGTCAATGGCTCTAATCCTATTTGCGCACCCCCACCCTGAAACGCAAGCTGATCAGCTAAAAAAATTGAATCAAACAACCCTTGCTCAGCACGCTGAGTAAGTCCCTGAAGATATCGTATGTCAGTTGAAGCCAACCCTGATGAATCAGGATGTCGCCATGAAGCTTCGTGATGTCCTTTGCCACTAATGAATAAATTGAGGTGTAATTGCCGTTTCATAGCTATATTCTCTCATGAACAGTAAGTCTCGGTAGTTATTAACATACAAGGCAATCTATTCTGTAAATTCAGTAAGTACATCCCACACTGGGTCGGTTATAACGCCGTAATGGAAGAATATATATCGACTAATGCCACTTTCTTCCAAAGATGTAAGGAGATCCCTCACTTCCCTAGGCTCTATCTGTGGACCACCGAAATGCTCGAGAGCGATAAACGGTATTAGCTTATCCGGGTCTTTCACAAGATGAATCATTTTCTTCATCTCATCACCTGCGATCTCCTTATAGAAAGAGCTCGGAGCAGGATCATTAAATCGTTCAACAGGATAATCTTCAGGGAACTCTATTCCTAAAATTCTCTCAGTTAATGCCACTACATTTTTCTTAGAGAGATTCGGATTCCAAGCAGAAATCGTGTCAACATAATTCTTAACTGTATACCTAAACCCAGGCTGATTCCCGGCCCACAGATAGAGCTTAGGCAGCTGGAAATCTGTATATCCGACACGTCTAGGAAGAGCATGCCCTGTGAGAGAAATGTAAGAAGGAGTTCTAGAGCTAGCCATAACCTGATATTCAGGCAAATACTTTTTTATTCCTTCGTATACTCTCTCCAAATGATCTTCAATTGTTGAGTATTTAAATCTCAGTAGATTGAGCAAGTCAGGATGTGATAACCACCAGTCAACAGCGCCGAGAAATCCCCTGGTGGTCAACAGGAATCCTTCGACTCTTTCATCGTCTAATTGCTGCAACTCGAGTTTAAATGAGTCCAAGGCACCAATCATTTCTAGTAAATCTAGGCCCATCTCATGGGCAGCATTTACACAGTGACGGCAATCACATTGTTCCGCAAAAAGATCATCTCTTTCACCGGGAGCAATCTCCCACTTATAATCCGGTCCATCGAGCACAATCCCTGAGAACATAGGGAGCTGATTCGAATAATCTCTTGTCCGTGATATCAAGTAGTCAGCAACCTCGGGGTCATTCCAGCATCGGAAGCCACGGCTACCATCCTCATTCGCAGGATAACCAACCTCTTCGAAATAGCTTTTGTCATCGAAGAGATAAAGATTCATACCTTTAGACTTAGCTTGTTCAAAGGCGCTATAAAGATCCTTAAATAACGAGTCGTATTCATTTGAACGATGAGGGGGTAGGAGATTTAGACCATCATAAAGTTCATTATCAGGACTGATAACTGGTATGTATTCGTATGTACCACACTTGTTATCAAAAAATGAAAGTACTCTGGGTCTAGCCTCTTCATGGGACGGCAAGGGCTCTCCACCTTCAACTTCATTGAGAAATGTCATCCAACTTACACACACATCTCTAAACCCAGCCTCAATCAATTCATCCCAAAACCCTTCGTTGATCATTATCTCTACCGGTGGGCGAGTAAGCATAATTGGTCTCAAAGACATGTCAGTACTCCAAATACATTTGTTGCAAAATATCTTTATCTTTCGTGATTGTTAAACCAAGCATTAAAAGCACTCTGGCTTTGGGCGGCTGTAAATTGTCAGAAACTATGAAACCTAACTTAGTTATTCGTGGAGTAACAACAGTTCTTCCGGCGCTAGACCTCGAGGCAACCACCACCGGAATGCCCTCCTTAACCGCCTCAGATCCAGCATCTAGCATTTCTGGCGGGAATGTTCCGGCACCAAACCCTGTCATGACCATCCCATCAGACTTGTGGCGACGTACTGCATCAATGAGCAGGCTATCGGATCCGCCGTAGGCGTACACAATATCTACTCTTGGCAGATCTACCAGTGCGTCAATATCGAAAGCTGTTGAGAAAGTATGACGACGAGTAGGTGATCGGTAAAACACTACCTTTCCATCTGAATCAGAATAGCCTAAAAATCCCAGTTCGTTTGCTCGAAATGTCTCAACGCGCAACGTATTAGCTTTATAAACGTCCCGAGCGCTGTGAATTTCATTATTAAGTACGGTCAGAACCCCTTTACCTGTTGCATCCGGACTAGCAGCAACTCTTATCGCATCAATTAAATTTAAATCAGCATCTGTCCCGACTGCCGTCGGGGGCCTCATGGCGCCTGTGACAACCACGGGCTTCATGGACTTAACAGTAAGGTGAAGAAAGTACGCAGTCTCTTCAAGTGTCGCAGTCCCATGTGTAACTACCACTCCGTCGGCACCATCTGTCTTCAATATGTTGTTAATACGTTGACCTAGCTGTAGCCACTCCTTAGGTCCTATCGCCCCACTGCCAATGCTGATGAGATTTTCACTCTGAATATCAGCTATTTCTTCAACCTCAGGAATTCTCTGTAAAGACTCTTCGATGGTCAGCTTATTTCCTATCTCTGCATATTGCGTGTAATCGAACCTATGCGGACCGATACCAGCAATGCTTCCACCAGTACCTATGACGTTAATTTTAGGTCTCGATTTTGACATATAGCCTGTCTCCAATATTCACTGAGATTAGCAAACTCAAATTTCTATAAAGTTTCATACCAACGATCTGGATTATAACCAATCCTCATGGTAGAAATTTGCTTGATTGCATATGAGACATTCTGGCCTTAATATCGATGTCTAACATAGACAATTAAAGACTCATAACTTTTGGTCTATGAACTGGAAAAACTATCGACTTAATACGTCAAACAAAGGGAGTATTATGCCTACAATTACTTTGCACGAAGCCGAAACAATAATTGAAGGAGCAAAAAATAAAATACAAGAACTTGGCGTGAAAATGAGCGTGTCTGTTACCGACTCTAGAGGGGATCTCATTGCTATGATCCGCACAGATGGTGCCTCATGGCGGACGCCATTCATATCAAGAGGAAAGGCTGTTGCATCTGCTTGTTTTGGAGAGCCATCTGGAGAACTTGAAGACAGATCGCGATGGCCAGTATTCGAGGCGTTCACCGTTCTTCAAGATGGGCATTTCATAATGGGGCAGGGTGCAGTCCCAATTTACAAGGACGGAGAAATAGCCGGTGCAGTAGGGGCGAGTGGAGGTAAATCCCAGGAAGATGAAGATGTTTGTAGAGCTGCCCTTGCACATGCGGGTTTAAAATCCTCCTAACTGAAATCTATTTGGCCAAAAATTTATAATCCTGGTTTTTCTGGAAAGGAGACTATGATGGGACGAGTTCAGGGTCGGGTCGCTGTAGTAACAGGAGCTGCCAGAGGGTTAGGCCAAGCTATCTCATACCGCTTGGCACAAGAAGGGGCGAGGCTAGTCTTAGGGGATATAGACGAAGTAGGTTTGGAGATTACAGCAACGAAAATCCGTGATAGTGACGGTGAGGTCATAACACTAGTTGGTGACGTCACGGAAGAAGAAATAGCATGTCAACTGGTTGAGTGTGCAATTAAACACTATGGGCAGATCGATATTCTGGTTAACAACGTGGGGGGCAGCCGAAATTCAAAAATTTGGGAAATGCCAGTAGAAGATTGGGACTACACCATTAGATTAAACCTACGTGGCACATTTCTTTGCACTAAAGCCGCTGTACCACACATGATAGAAAGAAAACAGGGAAAGATTATTTGTTTATCCTCTGGTGCTCGCGAGGGAACACCTTGGACGGCCTATTACGAAGGTGGGGCCGCTTACTCAGCTTCTAAGGCCGCGGTTCATGGATTCATGCGTGATTTGGCCCTCGAGCTTGCAGAACATAACATCAATGTTAATTGCGTCGCTCCAGGTCCAATTGATACCGAAATAGCCGGGGCAAAGTTACGTAAACTTAATAATACTGTCGAATTTAGTCCCAACCGTATGACCCCGTTTGGCCGACTGGGACTGCCGAGTGAAGTCGCAGATGCGGTTTTATTCTTAGCTTCAGATGAAGCATCATATGTCTCAGGCCATACACTTGCCGTTATGGGAGGCCGCTAATTCTTATTCAAAGCAGGAATGGCCACCAAATTTTGGTCAGGTGAAGCAACTAAAGAATCCTTTTAAACTCCATAGTATTGCAGGTATCAGAGATCTTTTGGTTGCAGGACAGATAGGTCACTGTCCCACAAACAAAAGACTATTGTCTGAACCAACGTTTGCTAGGGGTAGAACTAGACCCGTTCTAAAGCTGGCACTCCAAGTTCACCAGTCATGAGATCGAACCATTCCATAACTTCCTTGTGCAGAGGCACCCCGTTGGCCCGTCTATCTTGTTCATCTTCATATTCAGCAAGTCCGGGATAAAGAACCCTGTCGTGCCCTGCGGCCGGCCTAGTTTCTCTAAGCATTTGTAGCATCTTATCCATTTTTGCTTTGAACTGATCCACGTCTGTAAAGGCTGCAATGTTGTATGCTGCAAAATAGTGTTTGTATCCGCTCTCAAAACGCTCTGTATCAAACATGCCGGGCACCGAACCGGACAGAAATGCTCCGAGTACTTCTACCATAAGCATGAATCCATAGCCTTTGTGAGAACCATTTTCTCTGGTGCCGCCAACAGGAAGTAAACTGCCATACCAACCATCTTCCGGTACAGGAGTTTCCTCTAGTATCGGCGTACCTTCCTTATCAGCAATCCATCCTGGTAACAGATCTGATCCCACCCTTCTCGCTAGGGAAAATTTATTCCCTGCAATCTGGGATGTAGCAGCGTCAAAAAGCAGCGGCGCTTCTTCATTCCCAGGAGCCGCTATTGATATTGGATTAGTACCAAACCGTGGTTCGGATGCAAACGTGGGGAGCACTCCTGTACCTGCCGCTGTGGCGCACATTCCTACCATGTCATTTTTTGCAGCATGCATAGAAAAATGACCAACAGCACCAAGATGACCACCGTTATTCATGGTGACTATTCCCACGCCTACTGTTTTCGCCTTTTCTATCGCTATGTCCATTGCTCTGCGACCAAGAATTATTCCCAACCCTCGATCAGCGTTAATCACGGCGGTTCCTGGAGTTTCCCGTTCTATCTCCCACTTGGGGTTAGGATTAACTTGGCCACTGGTATACTGATCCACATAGGCACGAAGCATATTCGATACTCCGTGAGTCTCCACCCCACGTAGATCTGTCATTGTCAGTACATTCGCAGCTTCTTCAGAGTCCGGCCGTGAAACCCCCATTTTTTCGAAGATGGCAGTGACCACTTCGTGAAGTGATTCAACCGTAACTCGTTCTGAATCTCCTGCTTTTGGCTTGAACCTTTCTAACATGCAACTCCCCCTTGGATAAGTATTTATATATGTCGTATTTATTCCTGTGTGGGCGTATTCTATTTCCCTCAGGAGCGCATTATACTGCGAATAAGGCCCAGCCCGAAAATCAAGTTCTTCCATATCACAGCAGTTACATGCTCCAACCGTACAGATATCGCATAGTGGGCCAGCAGATTAACGATATTTTATGACAAATTCGAGATAGTACCTTTATGAAAGAAATTGACGTTGCATTAACTGATTATTAACTCACATTACTGTGTCTTGCCATCGTTTTTATACTTGCGAGAACTTACCCTAAGAATAATGAGCTACTTATTTATAACCCGATATACCCATACTTGATGCAAAACTTCGGGTTCACCTATAGGTAGTGGCTGAAAGTCATCACTGACGTCGACTACTTCCCACAACTTTTCACATTCCATTGCTTCCTGTTTTTCTTTAAATCCGTTTTTAAGATATACATCTGTTCTTATCGTAAAGACTATGTAACCTAGAGGTTTGGTGATCCTCAGTAGTTCGTCGAAAGAGTCCGGACCTGCATGTCCTAGAGTCATAACTCCAACACTTATCACAGCGTCAAAAGAGTCAGTTGCATAGCTCAGCGGTTCGCCGAGAACCATTTGATCTAATTCCTTATAAACATTTTTATTCCGTGCTTCACGAAGCATTCCCTCTGATAGATCCATTGCGGTGAGATTTTCGAATCCGTGTTCTGCTAATGCTAGGCCCACCAACCCTGTACCAGCTCCAGCATCCAGAACGACAGAATGAGGATGAACATATTTTGCCAAGTATGAAGATGCAGTTTTGGGAGCAATCCAGCCAAAAACTTCTGATAAGTCCGCATCATAATCTTTAGCCCATTCATCGTATCTTTCGGATAATTCCGCATTGTTTTCCGAAGAATAAATCCATTGGACACGATCTTGATTTCTTTTGTTCATTTATATTCTTCACCTTTAATCAATTCAATTGCTCCAGCATGACGGTATATGGTTATTTTAGCTTCCAAAACACTGTCTTCGCTCGACAGTTACCTTTCAAGTTGATTAGCCAACTTTTTCTTTGAAGTGATCCATTAAAACCCTTTATGTCACTCTTGACAGCCCACAATGCTTACTCATATTGTTTGCGATACTTAAGAGAGAGCTAACCAGAGAACTGCAGAACAACATGCAATCTGGGAAATATCAGTTTAGTTGTTCACATTAGTTGTATTTTTCACGAGATCAATAGTAAGCGGAATGAGGAGGATGCGATGGAAAACGCGGTCAAATTCAGAGAAAAACTAAGTAATGGGCAAGTACCGCTTGGTTGTGGTGTTAGTTTCAAAGATCCCACGGTAACGGAGCTTTTCTCCCATGTCTTAGACTTCGTCTGGATAGACATGGAGCACAATGCCCTTTCTCTGGAATCTGTGCAGGACCACATCATGGCAACCAGAGGAAGCGACTCAGCAGCAATTGTTAGGGTTCCTTGGAATGATCCAGTATTGATAAAACCAGTTCTCGACATCGGAGCAGACGGCATCATAGCCCCTCTGGTTCGCTCTGCTGAAGATGTAGAACTTGCAGTTTCGGCCTGCCGCTATCCACCGCTAGGAATTCGCGGCTTTGGTCCCCGTCGCCCCATTCGATACGGGCGTATTAACGATGCTGAATACTGTCAGAGAGCCAACGACGAAATAATATGTATCGCTCAGATTGAACATATTGATGCGGTCGAAGCCATGGACGAGATCGTAAAAGTAGACGGGTTGACTGCAGTCGTGATCGGAGGCAATGACCTAGCAGGTTCAATGGGGCACATGGGCAATCCACAGCATCCAGAGGTACAGAGCGCCATAGAGAGAATAGTCACCACAGCAAAAGATGCGGGAATTTATCCCGGCATCGGGATGGTGGGCGATGCCGAGGCATTTCAGAAGTGGCTCGACAAGGGCATCCAATGGGTACAGATCGGCGTGGACTGGTGGCATCTCGCCAATTCCATTGACACATCTGTAGACCAGCTCCGGCAGGGCATTTCACGTGGGAGCGATTAGATATGCGACGACTAAAAGTACTATTTCTGCCTCACCCATTAGAAGAGGTGAATAATAATTGGGGTATGGACCTGATAACAGCCATAGATCCACACCACGACCTACGTATTTTTGACAGCAGCAAAGCCTCAGAACCTCAGTTTGAAAACATCGAAGCTGTGGTCGATATGGGCGGCAACATCGGAAAAGAACTTGCCCAGGTAGCCGCGAATGCAGGCGTTAAATACCTTCATGCCTCGACCAACGGCCTCGATCATGTTGAAGTGAGTGCAATCCTAGAATCTGGAATGACTCTGACCCACTGCCCCGGCGAACTCAGCAGCGTGTCTCTGGCTGAAGGTGCAATGATGTTCATACTCATGCTCGCACACCGTTACGGTGACGCCAGAGAAAACTTCGCAAGGGGAAAAATCTTTTTCCCAATGGGCATGGAAATTCTAGGACGCAAGCTGGCAATTGTTGGTTTCGGTAACAGCGGCCAGCAGTTAGCAAAGAGAGCCAAAGCCTTTGGAATGGAAATCATGGGCATTGACGTCCGCTCCATTGAGCAGGAAGTCCTCGACGAAATTCAGCCAGACTTCCTGGGTGGTCCAGAGGACCTGGATCACGTGCTATCGGAGTGCGACTTTCTGTCAGTCCACCTGCATCTCACTGATGAGACACGCCACATTATTGATGCGAGAAGAATAGGTCTCATGAAGCCTAGTTCATTCGTTGTTAACGTAGCAAGGGGCGGATTAATTGACGAGGATGCGCTATATAAAGCCTTGTTGGACAATAAATTAGCTGGTGCTGGCCTCGATGCATTCGCCGAGGAGCCTCCAAAATTTGAACTTCCCGTATATCAACTGCCAAATGTTTTTGTTCAGCCCCACACCGTCTCAGGAACGGATGGAACATCACGCAAACGAGCGGTTTTCGCTCTCGAAAATCTGAATCGTTATGCCTCGGATCAGAAACTTCATGCACAAGTGAATTGATTCACTGAAATTACCATGAGTGTTAAGAAACATATCTGGAACTCTGAGAGATGAGATTCTAATCAGTCAAATACTGGCTTCAATCTGAACGATCAGCAGGTGGTAAAGATAGATCTATTACTTATGTGAGAGACGATCCTTGGATTCTGTTCTCCTTTCCTTCCCATTCCTTTTCCCTAAGGACGTACTTCTGAATTTTCCCAGTGGCTGTCTTCGGTAGTTCTCCGAATTCAACGTATTTTGGTGCTTTAAAATGAGCTATCCGGTCCCTTGTAAAACTAACTATTTCCTCTTCCGAAACTGATACCCCCTCTCTTGAGACTATAAAAGCCTTTGGAACTTCCCCCCATCTTTCGTCAGGTACCCCTACAACGCTGACTTCAAGTACTCCATCATGTTCCATAATTACCTTTTCAACTTCTTGACTAGATATATTCTCTCCGCCTGAAATTATGATGTCTTTGGCTCTATCTTTCAGTTCAATATATCCGTCAGGATGCCAAACAGCCAGGTCACCACTGTGAAACCACCCTCCCTCAAAAGCCTTATTAGTGGCATCTTCATCATCGAAATATCCGGACATCACCATGTTGCCGCTCATTACGACCTCACCCATTTGAGAGCCATTCCTTTCCACATCGTTCATTTCGGTGTCCACTACTCGCATTCCTGTGTCAGCGACGACATAGGCGACGCCCTGTCTAGCCTTCAAATTTGCTACCTCATCAGAACTTTTTTCCTTCCAGTCCGGCTGAATCGCGCATATAGCGGTCGGCCCATAAGTTTCGGTCAGGCCATAGGTATGCAATATATCTGCGCCCATATTCTCCATGCTGCGTATTACTTGAGGGGCCGGTGGGGCTCCAGCAGTCATTATGGTTACTCCTGTGAGATCTTGCTGGTCAGCATCTGGAATAGAGTACATCGACGTAAGAACAGTGGGTGCGCAACACATATGGGTAACAGATTCTTTATCAATTAGCCTATACACCTCAAGTGGATCTACCCTTCGGAGGCAGATATTGGTGGCTCCCACTGCAGTTGTAGCCCATGTGAAACACCAGCCGTTGCAATGGAACATAGGTAAAGTCCAAAGATATTTTGATTCGTAATTCATGCCGCTTTCAACAACTTCTCCCAAGGCGGACAAATAGGCCCCTCTAGAGTGGTATTGAACCCCTTTGGGCATACCGGTAGTCCCAGAGGTGTAGTTGATCGTTATAGGGTCTGATTCGGATTCTAAGGAGACTCGATGTTCTCCTGGATCCGCAGAATCAAGAAATTCTTCATATTCAGGTCCTTCCACTAGGGTAGATTTGGGAAAGATGTCAGCTACTTGGACGAAGCTTGTTATTTTAGGTAACTCATTTTGAATTTGACTAACGAGCTCAGCATATTCTGAGTCAAAAACTAGTACTTTTGCTCCCGAATGGTTGAGTATGTACGAAACCTCTCTGGCTGATAGTCTGGTATTTATTGCTACAAGAACAGCTCCAATTTTTAATGGGCCATAATGCCCTTCAAACATGGCTGGTATGTTAGGAACTAGGAATCCAACTCTGTCGCCTTTTTTTATACCTTGCTTTTGTAGCGCCCCCGCAAGTTTGTTTACCCGATTGTAAAAGTCTTGATATGTATAGGTAATATCGCCATAAATCAGTGCAGGTTTATCTGGGTACACATGGACAGATCTGTCCAGAAACGAAACAGGGTTTAAGTCTTTATAAAATGGATCAGTAGTCATGCTTCATCCTCCCAAAACGTCGGTTGCTACGCTTGCACCTTGCTTACATCATGCAAAATTTAACACATCAATATGAATTATCTAAACATATGTAATAAGTTCGTAAACAATAACAACAGGACAGGGAAAGAAAAATATTGCTCAGGAACGGATCTGCCCTCACAACGATCTTGCGAAAAGCGAATTTGAAGTTGTATACAGAAAATACAGGGTAAATTGACAACAAATAATTCATGAATTACGATTCGTCGTCGAACGTAATGAGTGTAGGAAAACAAAGGTTTACAAACTAACGTTATGAGACCAATCTTTACCAGCATTGAAAAAATGGAATACGGCAATGTTTGCTGTATTTGTTCTTGTTGTAAGGATAAAGTGAGGTCCATGGACTTGTAGGCTATATTTAAATACAACCTCAACGTTCCAATGAGACCTCCATCCAGAGAGGTCTTTTTTTTTACCTCATGACAGTCAAAACCTCCAAAGGAGTGGAAAAATGAATTTTAGATTTTTATCCGGATTAATTCTACTGCTGGTTTTTGTTACAGCAGTGGCATGTGCAGATGCACAGGATGAATCGAGTTCTACAGCATCAAGTTCAGCAGACTCCCAGTCTTACTTTGAAGTCTGGGCTGTTGACCAGTCTGGGACTAGCGATGGCCCTAGTGCTGACTCTGGTGGGCTCATCTACATATGGGACGGTGCCGCCATCTCCGAAAATGCCAGCAA
Source organism: SAR202 cluster bacterium (assembly GCA_009392815.1). Lineage (GTDB taxonomy): Bacteria > Chloroflexota > Dehalococcoidia > Lucifugimonadales > UBA826. The sequence goes on along the minus strand of VFFS01000044.1, from coordinate 2,498 downwards.
GGCGAATCCGGAGGTCATCGACCTAGCTGAAGCGGCTTCCAAGGCTGGCTGTAATGCTCCCAAGAAGCCCCACATGGTTCTAGCCAACCACACTACCCAGAACCCTCTCGACTTCCGCTACAGCAGTGCTAGCCACGTTGTTCTAGCCAATGTAGGTTCCGGTGACACGTTCTTCATAGACGTTGACAGTCGCAGTATTGTCGGGTGCGTGAACACAATAGGTGGTTTCAATGGAGCAGGAGGAACAGGCAACACACACGCCTCTACGGCTTCTGCTGATGGCAGAATGGTTATAGTCGCCAATATTGGCGCCAAAGGTGAATCTGGATTCTTACACAAGATTCAGACTGATTACAGTAATAATAACTACGCCTTTGTGGAGACACTGTCATTGAACCAGTTCGCCAATGACTTGGGAACTTCGGTGGCCCGGCCTATCTGCCACGAGTTTACTGCTGACAGTAAGTTCGCCTATGTAACCATGGCTGGAGGTGGTTTACTGGTTGTCGATGTAGGTTCAGCTGATGGAACCACACCTATGACTGTCGTGAACGTATATGGAAAAGATATCGTTCCAGGTATAGGTTGCGGTGTGGCCCGCCTCCCCAATGACAAGATAATGACCAATGGTGAGAGTGGGGCTAAAGGCGGAGATGATTTCCTTTATACCTTTGATGCCAGCAAGGCTGACGAGGGGGTATTCCCGAACCCAGTGCAGATCGAACTCCCGGGTGAAGACACTCATGGCGCTGTTACCTGCACTGACCAGGATGGCAAGCTCTTTGCTGTAACTAGTATGCGGGTCAGTAATGACGTCAACTTCATTGACCTGCAGACGAATAAGGTTGTAGCGACACAATCAATGGCAACGAGCTTCAGTCCCGACCCAAAGCCCGACGTGGCAGACATTGTGGGAAACAAGATGTTCATTGCTTTGCGGGGTCATAAACCTCTAACTGCCATCGGCTCCCTAGAGTCCGTGGATCGGACGCCGGGAGTGGCGGTCCTGACTATCAGTGATGATTGCAAGAGCTTTAGTTGGGAACAAAATGACCTTGCTTCAATGGCAGATCCTGACAGGACTATTTCTTTTGGGTTGACTGGTGGATCGAGGATCACTGCCGCCGACCCGCACGGGTTGGAAGTGGTAATAAAGTAGGGCTTCATTAAAGCGCGCATTAACATCTCATGGGTCGGATTGCGACCCATGAGATATCACAGATCAATTTCGAATAACTAGCGACGAATACCAACAACATCCGGTAATTCATTTACCATGGAACGTATGTGTTCGATGGTGGTACCGCAACAACCACCTATAATTTGCACGCCGCTCTCAACCCAATCACGACAATGTTCAGCAAAAATTGCTGGTTCTACTTGGTCAATTATTCCTTTTTCTACTTCAGAATAAGTTTCAGGGTATGCCATGACCGGTCCCTGCCAATGTTCAAATAGAGTCTGGAGTCCTGCATTTGTTGTTTCTATGGTGCTGTGCATGACACCCATCACTTGAGGTTGAAACGAAAGCATAGACTCTATCAAGGTCTCATATGACTTGTCTTCTGACTTAATGTGATCAGGTGAAAGACGTTGTGGCTCTTCAGAATGTTGGTTCCAAACAGAGGCACTACCATCATCTCTCAGTGTGCAACTATTTCCAATCCACACTGGCAAACCTGTTTCCACAGCAGCCGATATTGCCATACTAGAACGATCAATATCTGTCATCATCTCCATCAGGATCAAATCTACACCAGACTCAGCCAGTGTTTGAGCAACTTCTTGGTAATTGTTAGATTCCTCTTCTGGTGTCGGAAGAAATCGTGGGTCAGGACTGACGGTACCAGGGATCCAAGCACGCATGTTAGACATAGAACCTGCGACAGCAATAGGTCGCTCCGGTGATACATTGTCCACCGCTTCGCGTGCCAACTCTACTGCCCTTGCGTTGATGCTGACAGTTTCATCAGCAAGACCTGCACTCGCCAAAATATGTCGACTAGTCGAAAAAGTATTGGCCGTTACTATATCTGCGCCAGCACGAACATACTCTTCATGTACTTCACGAACTATTCCCGGGTGGGTTTTATTAGCAACCCCACACCAGGCAGAGGAATTCATCGCCGCCCCCAATCTTGAGATTTCACTGCCAGTTGCTCCATCTAGAACAATGATTTCTTTATTTTTTAGTTTATTATCTAGAATCATATTCATATTTTTCCTTATCTGATTACGATTAGGTTATGTGAAATAATCCCATTGTTATTTTTAAGAAAATCATCGCATTCGGTTTTCGCCGTGCCACATATCGGGGCTGTTGCCCAGGTTGCTCTTGATACCTTCAGTCAACTCATCCAGCTCTTTTATTATCTCGTCAGGAAGAGCGAGATCGAAGGCGGGCAGGTTCAGGGCAACCTCGTCGGCGTTGCGAGCTCCGACTAACACCGAGCTTACACCTTCGTGCGCCCTCACCCATCCCAATGCCACATGGGCCA
>VFFS01000043.1 GCA_009392815.1 SAR202 cluster bacterium | reverse complement strand
CTATCCCTCTTCCGATATTATTTTCAAAGTCGCTTACTACTGTTGAGAGTAGTTGTTGAGTCTTTCCAGGTAATGGGTTTCGCACCGCACTAATAAGATAACTCATATGCTCTCCTTTTATGAATATTTAGTAAAAAATTTATATGACACATCTAAATCGACTAGGAACTTATTTCATATTGCTATTAATTGCAAATATAAGTAAGAGTTCGCAATCTTAATTTGTCTGTGTATCGTTATGCCATCTTGTATTTATAAATTAGCGAATGATGAATGCAGGGTGAATAAACCTTGATATATCCTCAATTGGAATATTTTTCTTAAGTAATTGATCCTTGTATGGCTAGCGGAAATGTCAAAGGAGGTTATTATTGATGGAGGCATAGATCAACATACAGGGTAGTACTTGAATTAGAATTCGCCGTGTACGTAGACAGAATGGAAGATTATAGGCACATATGATTGACACAATGATAATGACAGGTTCCTGTCCCAGATGTGGTACGGGTACCCTCACAAACGATGAAGACATGTTTGGGGTTCGTATTGTCTGCGTGATGTGTGGTCATAATAGAGATCTCGGAAAACTCCCTCTTAAGGTAAGAAACATTAGAGAACTGGTTATTGCTGTTCTTGAGCACGATCGGAAGCAATTACAAAAACAGAGATCTGCTAATTATCCATCTTCTGTTTATGGCTAATTTATGTAATCTGACTGTCTTGAAATTTAGACGTCTGCAGTCAGGAGACCGGGATAAACTTGCGGCGACTATTTACCCTTACAATGTTTCCGAAACCGGGTGATGGAAAGTGGCCCGATGCTACCAGAGCATGTTCTTTTTCGATTAAATCCATCATCATAGATCTTGATTCTGAAGACTTGTCTTTATCCCTGTCGGGTGCAGGGCTCCAGTGGGTCTCCTCTATTTGAGGGGGAACATGGGCGGCATCACCCACAATGACAGCTTTTTCCCCAGCCGAGGAAATTAGCAAGCTTGTATGACCCGGTGTGTGTCCCGGGGTCGGAAGGGTTGTGATTTCATCGGTAATATTTATCTCCCCTTCTATCAGATCAAGCACATCAGCATCAATGAGGGGTTGTATTTGTTCTTTTAGATATGCAAACGGTCGCGTGTTTACTCTACTTCCAAATAACGTCCAGTCAGCTTTTGAGACAACGTAACGAGCGTTGGGGAATGTGGGAACCCATCCGTGATCGGTCTCGGTCATATTTGTTCCAACATGATCCATATGCATGTGGGTTAGGAAAACGGTATCTATGTTCTGAGGTTGGAAGCCGGCAGCATCTATTTCACCAATAAGGGTCTCTCTGGCTGTTTGCTCTAGATGGTGGTCAAGTTTCCCTAACCCAGTATCGACGAGTACGGTTCTAGAATCAGTGTGAATTATGAAAGAACCGACATTCATGCCTATTTTGGAGTCATGGTAGTCGGAATAAGGTTTCCAGTCCTCCTCGGATTGTGCATTAAAAAACACGTTTTTTTCAAAAGTTAGGTCACCATCTGAAACAGAGTAAATTACAGTGTCACCCACTTTAATGTCTTTGATATTTCTCACAGTGAAGATCCTCTCTGATTCAATTGTGGTATCTGGGAATCACATCTTTGCCAAGAATTTCCATCTGCTGTTGTGTCATTTCTGGCGGGCAGGCAGGTCTGAGAGCAAATTTTGTAACTCCTGAAGATATGTAGCGATCAAGCATTGAGATCAAATCTTCTGGTCTCCCGAATGCGTTCATCTCATTTGGGTTAATGTCATCCCTACGCCTTAACAGATAGGGAGTTGCAAGGGCCTCTGCTTCTCCTTGACTGTCAGCGAAGCAGTAACTAAATATGGCTCCGTAATGATCGTCTTCGATATCATTTCCAAATTCAGAAGCCATTGACTTTATCTTTTTAACTCCCACACCCGCCTCCTCCGGCGTTGCCTGTGATACCAACCAGCCATCCCCGATTTTTGCAGTTCTCCTCAGTGCGGGTTCACTTCTTCCGCCGAACCAAATAGGAGGAAGGCTTTTCTGGACCGGTTTGGGTTGGACAGTCACGTTCGTGAGAGAGAAGTGCTTTCCCCTGTGGGTTACACTATCTTCAGACCAAAGCCGACGCATTATATGGACTGCTTCCTCTGTTCTACTTACGCGAACTCTTTTTTCAGTTCCACAGGCTTCGTACTCTATTTCGTCCTCTGTTCCAAGTCCTACTGCCGGCAAGCACCTGCCGTTGGATAGAAAATCAATGGTTGCCAACTCCTTAGCGAGTATCGTCGGATTTCGTAGTGGAAGTGCTATAACACTTGTGCCGAATTTCAGTTTGGTCGTTCTGGACGCTATGAAAGACATGGCAACCACGGTTTCTAAAGTAAAAGTTGGTGAGACGATACGGTCAGTAAACCAAATTGAATCTACGTCAAGGGATTCCATTCGTTCCGTGTAGTCCCATAGTAGATGTGGATCTGGTTCGGGGAAGGGCCATCCTCCGAGTGCGATTCCTATTCTTACCTTGTCGTAGCTTATTCCCACCATAGTGGTAATTCCTCCTTGCTCTTATTCAGAGCAATCTAGACGTGCAGGACATCGCAGAGTTCATTGAAATCTCTTGTTATGAAATCAGGTTTATATTCCGACTCGTCGTATGGTAAGTCATACCTGTTTACGTAAGCGCCTCTATATCCACTATGTCTTGCGCCCAGTATGTCAAAAGAGTGTGCAGCGACCATCATTATTTGCTGTGGTTCCAAGCCCAGCTTTCTGGCTGCAAAACGATACACGATTGGATGAGGTTTGAAGTTACCGGCAGTTTCTGCCGAAAGAATTTCATGAAAATTTATGTTGATACGATTTTGTGCCAGGTGCTCGAGATAAGGTTGTTCTCCGTTAGATAACATGACGAGGTTGTACTTTGTTCCTAGGCGATTTAGTCCGTCAAGTGCGTCTTTAAACGGTGTTAGAACTTGATAGCTTTCCATAAACTTATCAATTTGATCTTGGCTGAAGTTTATCTTTAGTGTCCGCAGGGTGTAGAGTAAGGCCCGTCTTTTTACAGCCAGATACCCACTGTGTCCCAACATCAGTAAGTTGTCTTGATACTGTTCGATACGTTGACGATGTCTCCACTGCGCCCATACATCTTCTGCATGTACTGTTTCTCCGACGCCGCATTCGGCCAGAAGTTTTTGTAACGGGGGGGTTAAACTTCCAGCCAAGTCGAGGACAGTGCCAAATATATCGAATGTGAGGGTTGTAACCCCCTCAATCGCATCAATATTCGGTGAATTAATAGGCATTTAGTTTGCCCCTGAGACGGCTAATCCCCACCCGAAGGAACAGCTACAGGATTAATACCTAGAGAGGAAATTTTTTTGAGCATTTCTTCTCTTCGGGAGCCTTCTAATGGAGGGTTTGGAAGTCTTCCACTTCCACAGTCAATGCCAAGTCTTTCGGTTAGAACTGCTTTGGTTCCACTGTGAACTCCAACTTCCCTCATTATGTCGGTAAATTTTGAGGCATGCGCTTGTGCCTCCCTCGCCCCTTCTATGTCGCCGGATTGCCATTTGTTCCAAATGTCGACCCATAGCTCAGGCGCTGCGCATGGTGGACCGTCAATGCATCCAACAGCGCCAATAGTCAGGGCTGGCAGCATGAGCATACTACTTCCTATGAAGCATTTCAGTCCCATTCTTTCCCATTCTCTTACGTTAGCGAAGTTTACTGAGGAATGCTTTAGTCCGGCGAGTTGAGGAACGTTATCTTGAATTTTCTTCATCAAGTCTGGCGTGACCTCTACTCCCGTCGACTGGGGGAGGTTGTACACGTAAAATGGCAGGTCAGCGGCGGCGGCTACTGCCTTGTAATGTTCTACGATGGCTTCGTCAGTCTGGCTGTAGAAGAAAGGTGGAACGCAGCAAATTGCTTCCGCACCCACGGAGGCGGCGTGTTCTGCCATCCTAACTGACCTCTCTGTGGTAGGAGCTCCGACATGCATGATGTTATTGATTCGTCCTGCGTTCACTTCAGCTGCTGCGGAGACAATACGCATATTCTCTTCATCATCAAGTAATACGCTCTCACCATTTCCTCCTGCAACCCAAAATCCTCCGACTCCGGCCTGAATATTGAATTCCATCACCTCACGAAAAGCTTGTTCGTTGAATGATCCGTCACTATTAAGTGGGGTTGCGATTGCTGGGAAAATCCCTTCGTATGCTGCCATTACTATCTCCTGAATATTCACATTAAAATCAGTTTTTCGGCTTATATCATAACGTTTTGGGTCTATGTGTTGAGAGCGCATTCTAGCACGTAATTTTTTTGATGCGCTTGTACTAGAGTTTTACTTGCCCCGCTTGGCTCTTTATTAAGTCGATTCGTAAGATTATCTGATGCATTTATGTTTGGATGGCCGTCTTTATAGCTTTAAAATTGCTGTATAGCGTAATAGTTATATACAGGGACTGAAATTTATGTGGACCGTTTGGGTTAATTCAAAAATTGCTATCGCAATTACCGCATTGTTTTTTGTTTCTGGTGGGCTTGCGTGTGATTTCGTTACGGGTAGATCAACTGATGAAAACACATTGATGAATATAGGAAATTTTTCGACTGTGGTTCCAGTCAACACGGCTGGCGACACGCAATCAGTATTCTCGGCGGATGGAAATATATCTGGTACTTTAACCGTGGTTGTGGATTCTGTTGATACTCCCAACGGGTTGCCTAGATTTTGTACGTCGGGTTGTGCGGAAACGATATATGCGTCTGGTATTACCGACGTCCTATTTAATTCCGTGGTGAAAGAAGATTTATTGACTACAGAGCCTATGCTAGCACTCTCATATGAGGTGGGACCGAGTTTAGACTTCACAATGCTTAAACTTAGAGAAGATGTTCAATTTCATGGCGGGTACGGAGAAATGAAAGCAGGGGACGTTAAGTTCTCTTTTGATGATGCTAATTCTAGAAGTACACCTGCGTCGATCCACGGACAATCTAGAGCTTTTGCAGCTCTTATCGGGAATATAGAAGTAGTTGATGATCATACGTTGAAGCTGAATTATGGAAGTTTAGATTCCCGTGGGCCTTTACATCACTTTAGTCTCTTTTGGAAAACTGCCGGAATAGTGAGCTCAGAAGTTTTTCATGAACATGGTTCGTCTGATATGCAAAATATTTACGTAGGGGTGGGAGCGTTCGAAAACGAAGAATGGAGTAGAAATGGAAAGATAGTTGGGCACGCTTTTGTCGATTATTGGGGAGCATCTCTAGGTCAAGGTCCGTTTGTAGAGAAAGTGATATTTTTGGAGGTTCCGGAAGCTTCTGCAAGACTGGCAATGTTGGAATCAGGCGAGAGTCAGATAGCCCAAGTCCAGTCCAAAGACTACTCCTCACTGTTAGAGAAGGGATTTACACCTAACAAGAGGGCTCAACACAACATTATTCATAATGTATCAATGGTTGGAAACTATTGGGAAAAATATAACCCTATGGATGATTCCGTTCTGGATCGTCGGAGAGATAAATCTTTGCCATGGGTTGGTGATCCTTTTGAAAATGGGATTTATGACGAAAATTCCAAATCTATGGTTAACTCCAAGAAGGTTCGCAATGCTCTTGCGTGGAGTATAGATAGACAGGTACTTCTTGACGATGTTCTCGATGGTCACGGATATGTTAACCATCAACCTTATTTGTCGGTAAACAATAATAATTACATAGACGAATGGGGTTGGGGGCTGGATTATGAAAAGGGTAAGGAATTACTCGCCGATGCAGGGTATGGAAGTGGATTCTCTCTCGATCTGTGGACCGGGCCGTCTGGTATAAGTTCTGAATTGGGTGAATGGCTGGGGAGAGCATGGCACAAAAACCTGGGTATCAATGTCAATTTGATAGATACTGCATATGAAGTATATCGACCGGGACTGGTTGCCCGAACCAGTAAATTGCCCGGAATAAATGCATGTCGTGAAGAAAACCATTCCAATCTACCTTATGACTGGGCTCATGGATTTGATGTAAGTTCTTTTTCTAGCGGAAGATACGGTGCCGGGCAGGAAGTCCCCTACGCCACTAAGACATTTGAGCTTATGTTAGGTGAGTTGGATATTGGGGTTCGGAAAGGATTAGCGTCCGAGTTTTTCAGAGAAAATAGAGTCTGGGCGAATTGTATTGGAATTGTCGAAGAACAATTGTGGCCGTTTTCTGATCCTAAAACTGTAGTGGGCTGGGATCAGAGGCCGACTGCCGTTCCGAATTTAGCTGGAATCAATAACGTTCGGACAGTCGCGTTAAAGTAGCTATTGTCTTGTGTCTGATCGATGTAAAACTTAGCTTTAACCTGGTTGCACGGCATTTTATGCAATTATGTAGGTATATACGTGTACAGTAGACTGGCAGAATTTCTTGAGGGGTAGAGTTGAAAAATATAAGAGATCGTCTTTATCTACTGATTATCATTACAGGAATCGCCAATGTTGTAGGAGTATTGGGACAAGAAAATTCCAATCTCACTGATGGTGTAGTGCTGGCTGTGGTAGTACCCGCTTGGATACTTTATACGGTAGTTCCCTTGCTTATGCTGGTTTCCTCTCTGGTTACAGTCGCATTTGTTCGTCGTGGAGAAATACCATTCTTGCCAAACGAAGGTGATACCTCACCGGAACCTGAAACGTTTACCGCTACTAGTGGTTTCTATATAGTGCCTGAACCTACAAATACATCTAATGTTGAGATCGAAGAGCCAGGGAGAGCCCCTATTCCCATCAATGTGTATGAGGCGCCGTCTACCACTCCATCCAATCCAGCCATGGATATACCTATTCCTACTATTTCAACATTTAATGTGCCTGGCAAACCAACAGATATTTTCTTTTTGGAAGATTCTCTATGGGTCTCATCACAGGATGAAGACGGTATCGCAAATTACACCACTGATGGGAAACTCATCTCTTCTATGCCTTTGCATCCATATCCGAAGAGCTTGGCTCATGATGGAGATGAGTTGTGGGTAAGCACTTATTTTGCTGTCAGAACTTTTGACCTTCAAGGAGGAATGGGAAGTGCCCCTGTTGAGCTCCGAAGGCCAACGGACATGTTATACGCAGGAGAGGCAATGTGGATTGCTAATTCTGATAGAAATGTTGTTACACGGATCAGCAAAGATCGTCAGAGCGTACAAAATATCCAGACGGGCTCAAATCCCCAGAAGCTGGCTTTTGACGGTGAACATGTTTGGGTGGTTGATAGCGGGGATGACACACTAACAAAAATTTCTACGGATGGTGAAGTTGTTGGCAGCTGGAGTGTGGGTTCTGGTTCACGAGGTCTCGCTTATGGTAATGGACATGTATGGGTAGTGGACTCTCTCGATGACACTCTCACAAGATACGATCTAAATGGAGAGAAGTTGGGTGTATTTCCCACTGGAGCTCTTCCCGGAGACGTTATTCATGATGGCACTGGTATCTGGGTTGCAAATCGTGCGGATGAAACAATGACGAAATATTCAGACGATGGTTCTCATATGGGAACTTTTCATATAGGTAATGCTCCGGGATCTCTCGCGACAGATGGGCAAGGTACTATTTGGGTTGCAAATCCTGCTGAAAGTATGGTTTCTAAACTATCTATGGAGGGGGTGGAGGCTTCTACTTTCCCGGTTGGAAATTCTCCTGAGCCTGTTATTTGGGACGGGGATAATTTGTGGGTAGGGAATTCTCTTTCACACACAATTAGCAAGATGAATCTTCAAGGTGAGGAACTTGCCGTTTATGAATCTTATGGGAAAGAACCCAATGCTCTAGTGTTCGACGGCGAAAATATTTGGTCTGCAAATCAGTTTGATCATAATGCCACGCGAATATCTCGTGAAGGTGAGCTTTTAGGGACCTATGCTGTCTCTACTCTTCCTCGGACATTGGTGTTTGACGGTGAGAACGTGTGGTCTTCAGGTTGCTGGGAGACTCTCTTGTATAGACTGGACAAAGAAGGGAATGCAGTAGAACCGGTAATGACGGAAGGTGCTGGTCCTATCGTCCTATTCTTTGACGGAGAGTACGTATGGGCAGGGAATGCTCATAGTGATAGTGTTTCTAAATTTTCACTTGACGGAGAGTTGATAACTCAGACCAAGGTTGGCGATGTCCCCATAGACTTTGCTCAGGAAAATGAAAATATATGGGTAGCAAATTGGCGGGAGAATACTGTTTCTAAATTGTCAGGGGAAGGTGAGGAGCTTGGGAGATTTGCTACAGGTAGAATGCCTTATGGTATCGCTTTTGATGGGGAGTATATCTGGACAGCTAACAGTATGGATGGCACAGTTACTAAACTTTCGGTGGACGGAGAAACTGTTGGGATCTATCCAGTAGGTGCTTCCCCCGCAAAAATACTTCCCCTTGATGGTGATATATGGATTACAGTGACAAGCGATGATGCGATTATCCGTCTTAGCCCATAATAGGACATAAGATGATTCACTTTATCGATGATGCTGGAAGTGCCCCTTGGGCGGATTTGTGTGAGGCTTACTACTCAGGTAATAGGTCTGATGTATCTTTTTATCTGGATCAATCTTCCCAGGCTGGAGGAAGTGTTCTAGAGCTAGGGTGTTCGACAGGACGTATAACGGAGTTGTTGGCCGACTTTGGTAAATCGATCTATGCGGTAGATCCTTCAGAATCCCAGTTAAATTTTGCCAGATCCAAAATTGGTCTTTTGGCGAATTCTGACCGCGTGACTCTTGTGCAATCATCCCTATCAGACCTTGATCTTGATAGTAGCCAAAAATATGGTCTTGCCGTGGTTCCATGCTTTGCATTTATGTCTCTGATAGATTCAGACCAACAGCAGCAATTTCTCAACATCGTTAGAAGGCAACTCTCACCTGGGGGGAGGTTAGTGATAGATCTGGCTGTGCCAAATCTGGAGGTTATGCTGGGAGACCCTTCCACCATGTACCATCACATGGATTTAGTTACCGAAAATGGGGATAAAATTGTAGTATATACACAGGGCGACTATGAGGAATATTCGCAAGTTGGATATTTAAAAGTTGCCGCAGATTTTCTGGATCAATCTGGCCTTGTAACCCGTCGTGTTGTTCATGACCTGGAGTTTCGGTACACCTTTCGATGGGAAATGTATCATCTGCTTCGCGCCTGCGGCTTTGAAATATTAAGTCTTTATGGAAATTTTGAAGAGGGCCCTTATATAGAGGAAAGTGATCGGATGATATGGGTGGCGGGAGCCAGATCCTAAAATTCATTTATTAGTATTCGAGGCTTTTCGGTCAGAAGCTGCTTTATCGTTCAGGCCCAACTCGTTATAAGCCTGAGCTCTATGTTCATATGAGTTTTTAAACGTTGGGTCAATTGCCAGTGCTTTTGTAAAATCCAGAATAGCCATATCGAATTTTCGGGTAGCAAGGTGAACAAGGCCGCGGTTGAACAGTAATTCTGCGTTATCAGGGTCTATCGATATAGCTTTGCTATAGGCAGATAATGCCTCAGGGAATTTGCCTAGTTCATACAGGCAAATTCCCTTATAGGTGTGAGGTATTGGGTCCCGAGGTCTTTCATTGATTGCCGCTGTAGCTCTGCCCAAAGCCTCCAAGAAATCCTTGTCTATGATTGAGTTATAGGCTTGGTTAAGGTTATCAAAGTAACCGCCGTCCCTAAGATTTCGTGCTTTATCGAAATCCTCTATGGCTTTTGTGTACATGTCCATTTCCCCGTAGGCATTTCCACGGTATAAATAGGCATCAGGGGCGGTAGGATCCAAAGATATAGCTTCGTCTAGGTCTGACACGGCCTGATTAAATTCATTAAGGCGATAATACGCCGTACCCCTTAATTTCCAAGCAATAGGGCTTTCAGGGGAGTTTGAAATGGCCTCAGAAAAGGATGCGACGGCAAGTTTAAACTCGGAGTTAGCTTCGTGGGCGAGGCCTCTTTCTATCCAAGACTGTTCTATTGTTTTCTCAGGGTCATTATCTGTCATGGTGCATGAGCCAATTGCACCTACAAATATAGGGAAAACAAGTATTACCTGTAATATTATCCAGGCCAATTTAGAAGGCACTCATTCCAAACGACTCGAACTGGCTGCTGGGAACCACCTATTTAAGTATGACCGCAGATCAATAATGATTAAAAGTCATTTATTGATATTTGAAATCCTGAGCCTTTATTGGTTTCTTTCTATATTCGGGTTCACCCTTGGAAACCAATAACATCCATAATGATCCACACAGTGAGCACAGTGTCCTACTGTGTGACCTGGTGATACGGTTTTTGTTGCAACAACATTATCATTGCATTCTGCGAAGGTTTCCGGGCAGTTTGGTATGTAGCTACAGCATGAAGGCGGATCAATTGGAGATGGTACTTCCCCTTCCAATATTGATTCTTCCTTCTCATCGTCCGGGTGATATGGCAAAGCCGCACCAATCAACGCTTGAGTATAGGGATGCGTTGGGTTATCAAACAACTCGTCAGTTGTCGCCTCTTCAACCATGTGACCTAGATACATCACCCCAATTTTGTCACACATATATCTCACGGTAGCTAAGTGGTGAGCAATGAGGAGATAAGTTAAGCCATGTTCTTTCTGTAAATCCATCAATAAGTTCATTATCTGAGCTCTAATTGATACGTCAAGGGCCGAGACAGGTTCATCTAGCACAATTAGTTTTGGGTTCAGGGCTAGGGATCTGGCGACTCCGATCCTTTGCCTTTGTCCCCCTGAGAATTCGTGTGGATAAAGGCCGGCTTGGTATGGCTGTAGGCCTACTTCCTCTAAAAGGTCTCCTACTTTTGTGCGGATTTCCTTTCGGCTGAGGGTTGTGTTTATTTCCAACGGTTCACCGATTATATTTTCCACCCTCATTCTGGGATTAAGTGAGGCCCACGGATCCTGAAAAACTGCTTGAACACTGGACTTATAGTTTTTTCGTCCTTCTCTGTTCATGTTTAGGGCATCTTGTCCCTCAAAGTAAATCTCCCCGTCTGTGGGCTCTTCTAGCATTAGGACCATTTTGGCCGTTGTGGACTTACCACAACCAGATTCACCTACTAAGCCATAGGTTGTACCTGGTTCTATTTCGAGGTCAATTCCATCAACCGCTTTAAGGTATGTTTTCTGGCCACCTAGACCTCCTAAGAACCCCCCTCCCACATGGAAGTGTTTCTTAAGATTTTTTATTTGTAATAGTGCCCCTGATTCGCTTGTCATTTGGTTCTGTCCTCCTGTTGCTGGACCATATTAGCTATTGAATGTACTAGCTATTAAATGTCTCTAGGGAACCATTTACATCCGTGAGTGTCCTTACATGGCGCACAATAGGCTACCCAGTGCTCCGGACCTTCCTCGACGAGTATTGGCTCCTGCGTAACACAATCTGGGTTGCTTCCATCACACTGCGGTTGGAAATTACACCCGGAAGGACGGTTGGTCACGCTGGGTGGATTTCCAGGTATGGCATACAAACGCTCGACGTTTTCTTCCATCTTTGGAACTGATTTGATCAAAGCCTCGGTGTATGGATGTATAGGGTTGTTGAATATTGTTCTTACGTCACCCTGCTCAACTATTTTACCCGCATACATCACTGCGACACGGTCACACATCTTTGCAACAATGCCAAAGTCATGCGTGATGAAAATGATTCCTACGCCAGTATCTTCCTGGAGTTCCCTTAGCAGGCGTAAGTATTGGGCCTGAATGGTTGCGTCCAGCGAAGTAGTGGGTTCGTCAGCGATTAGAACTGCCGGGCTGCATGAAATGCCGATGGCCCCAACTACCCTCTGTCTCATCCCACCTGACAGCTGGTGAGGGAAATCTTTCATACGTATGTCTGGGGCAGGAATACGCACCTTTCGGAGCATATCGATAACGGTAGCTTTCAGCCCGTCACCTTTTAGGCCCTCGTGTATTTTCATGGCTTCCCCAACTTGATCTTCTATGTCGAAGACCGGGTTTAGAGCCGTCATTGGATCCTGAAGTACCATAGCTACTCGTGATCCCCTGACTGATTCCATGTCCTTTTCACTAAGGTCCAGTATATTCTCCCCTTGAAGGTAGACCTCTCCCCCTACGATATGACCTGGAGGAGAAGGAACTAGTCTCATTACGGAAAGAGAAGTTACAGACTTTCCGGACCCTGACTCACCAACGATGCCCAAGGTTTCGCCTTTGCGGAGGTTGAAACTTACCCCATCCACCGCTTTAACTACACCCCAACGAGTTACGAAGTATGTTTTTAGGTCTTTTACATCAAGAACTACCTCTCCGATACGTCCATTGGACGAGGAGCTATCTGTAGCAGTTTCTGTTTTGCTTTCTGAAGCCATCGTAGCTACTCCTTGCTGTTAACTTCCGAACCTAAGCCTGTTCTGGTTTACAAACTTTCAACAGGCACAAGGTACAGCCTCTGCAACTAAGCGTGTTGCACAGGTAGGCGAAACTATAAAGAACTGCCCTTTAAATAGCAAGGTTTGCGCGATAGTTTTATAGAGGTGTCTTCGCGGGTTATGTCTTTGTTGAATGGTTGGGCTTTTAGGAAGGACCAGGAAAAAAGTTAGCGCCTTGCATAATCATATCCTGTTGTTTAATTGCCAGACCGCTGACTCGGGGAATGTACTCCCCGCTCCACCTTGGGTCTGCTCTGACTTGTTCCCTAGCTTCTGCGAAGTGGTGATAATCGCGGTAAGCCCATATGTGGACAATTCTGTTTAATGGTCCTATGTCGGTGTAGTACCACCCAGCGAGTTTCACTCCATAATCTTCCCTGATTTTTAGCGCCACATCCTCAACGGCTGACATGTAGGCATCCACTGATCCAGGTTTCAAGTCATAAATTCTCATGTCGTATATCATCGTAAACTCCTAATTTTCTGTAACAAGATTCGATTATTTGCCACAGCATTGTGATCTGCTGTTATCTTGGCTTGGTTAACGCTGGTGGAATTCAAATCTTAAACAGGCCCATTGGTTATCCAGCTCGAAATGCTCCCCAGGTTTCCAACCTGCTTGCAAGAGTGATTCCCAACCCTCCTTGCTGTTGATGTCGGTGTCTAGGCCAGAATTTTCACTGGGATAGCTGAACCAAAGAAGACCATCTGTTTTTAAGACGGCTGGTGCGCTAGGGGCCAACTCAAGCACATCCATCTTATTTCTAACAAATATTTGCACGACATCATAGGTGAAGGCCCCCAGTATCGGGACTGTTGTTGAAATCTTGAGATCTTGATTTAAAAGGGACAAAGATTCTACATAATCCATAGGAGGTGCAATCACTAGAATATGGCTATTATGTGAGAACCTCAGCTTGTCGATCGTGTCTTTGCTGTATTGCTTGTTGATAGGCCTGACCTCTCAAACATCATATATAGCTAAGTATAGATCAGATGAACAAAGCCACTACCTCATCAGTATCATAAAAAAGAATGAATACTATTTTAATATTCCCTATTGCAATATCTATGTAAGCCCTTATACTTTCGCTCGTGCTGAAAGAAAATAGTAAATATAGATAGTGTGTAGGCATAAGTATTGTGAAAAACAATACTGCGGGAAGTTTTTATGGTTTGTTCGCCTTTTTTGGGTGTAAAATAAGACGCAAACATACGGAATAAGACTTCAGTAATAATACTACGGGAAATTTACATCAGGAAAAATAAATCGCTTAACGGATTCTGACACTTGTTTCGATAGTGCTTTGTCCACATGTGAATGACAGATTGGCAGGGTGAAAATAGAAAAGTGCACCCGCCTGAGGAGAAATAGTTATGGTTTTTTATAGGTCTTGTCCTAAATGTAGAGGTGACATGCACATTCGTAAAGATGTTTATGGTGACTTCAGGGAATGTATTCAATGTGGTTTGCTCCAGGATTTATCTGAGCGGCCCGCCTCACAGTTGGTTGGAAGTGGAACAAGTAGTGATGACGCTTCAACGACTTCCTCGGGTGGCAAGGGTAAAAAAGGTAAAGCAGCCTAGATAGGTAAATACAGGGGTTTCCTGTCTTGTTAATTAATCCTGCAACGGGGTCGTGGACAGGTTTTGTCTATATGGTGATCAATAGTTAGATTGACCTAAAACGCCAACCTTATATAGAATTCGCCATATATTCACTAGTCTACTAAATGTTGAACCACCAATATCAAGGGGTGTCATGACCATGACAACAGCAACTCCTCAACCACTAACTATCACCATAAGCGAGGATGCGGCAGTCCACGTTAAGCAGTTTGCTGCTGCTGAAGGAAAACCTGAAGCAGACCTTCGAGTCGGAGTTAAAGGCGGAGGTTGTTCTGGTCTCACCTACATATTAGATATCACGGACGACGGACCTGGCGACAACGATCAGATTATTGAAGAAAATGGGATACGCCTTTTCGTAGATAAGAAATCGTACATATTCCTGGCTGGGACTGTGTTGGAATATTCAGGTGGTCTGAACGGTAAAGGTTTTGTTTTTAACAATCCCAATGCTAAAACCACCTGTGGCTGCGGTACTTCCTTCAGCGTATAGAGGCTTTGAGTTTCAAAATTGGAAGGGTAGTGTCGGTGGGTAATGACTAAATTTCCTGCTTATGTTGATCTTGGTACATACAGAGGCAGATTGTCATTAGTCGGTAATGACGCTCTAGATCTCCTGGACAGATTGACGACAAACCGTATTTCAGACCTGACTAGCGTCGGTATGGGTATGGGGGCCGTTTTGACAACCAACAAAGGACGAATCATAGATTTGTTGGGAGTCCATCTTCAACAGAAAGACTTAATGATTATCACGTCTGGCAAAGCTACGAAAAAGGTTTCGGACTGGATCGAGTTTTACACCATTATGGAAGATGTTCAGACCAAAGACGTTTCAGACGAGACTTTTCATTTCAGAGTGATGGGAAGCTCTTCAAATATTGATTTCATTCCAGATGTATCCAGCCTTGAGCCTTTTCACGTTGTGGAGGCAGAAATTGAAGAAACCCAGTGTCTAGCAATCAGTACCAAAATAGGTGATGAACCTGGTATAGATTTAATCGGGTCACTTGAAGGTAAGGATTTTGTAAAAGCAAAAATGGACGAGGTCTTTAGAGAAATACAGATTGAGGAATATGATCAGGTCAGAATTGACGCAGGGGTACCGGCTTATGGTGCTGAGTTGACAGAGGATTTTAATCCTCTCGAAGCTGGTCTTATGCCTTACATAAGCTTCAACAAAGGCTGCTATATAGGTCAGGAGGTCGTTGCGCGGCTAAATACTTATGACAAAGTTCAGCGAAAACTGGTGAAGTTTAGGTGGGATGGAGAAGATTGTGGACTTTCTGGAAAGGACATAGCAATTGAAGACCGGGTTGTTGGAGTCATGACCTCAGCTTTGTGTGGCTTTGGCATGGGTTTTGTTCGCAACGCTCAAGCTGAGCAAGGAAACGTTATGATGTGCGACGGTGTGCAGGTAACCGTGTCAGATATACTGGCTGACTAGTTTATTTCTGGAAAATCGGCTGGTAGTGTTACTCCTCCGTCTACAACAATTACTTGTCCCCTAATCATCTCTGCCTCTTTCGTGCAGAGAAATGCGGCGACCTTCGCTATGTCTTCTGACGTAATTGTTCTACCAGCAAGAGTTTGTTTCCCAGCCGCTAACATATTCTCTTTGTTTGGGAATGAATCTAAGGCACCCGTTTCTATGTACCCACCTGATATGGCATTAACATTTATTCCCTGTTCCGCTAATTCAACTGCTAGGTATCGTGTAAGTGACTCAAGTGCGGCTTTTGATGTGCCAACCGAGAGGTAATATGGAAGAACTTTTCTGGATCCCTCTGAGCTGATGTTGACAATGCTTCCGCCGTTAGTCATCAGCTTCGACGCTTCTACCGAACATATCCATGGTGCCCGGGCGTTGATGTTCATGGCCCAATCCCAATGTTTTGGTTCCAATTCCTGTGCGTTGCGTTGTACTCCTGAAGCAGCATTATTTATCAATACATCCAAACCGTCCATTTGAGAGTGAATTTGATCAAACAGATCATAGATCTTATCTGGGTCACCTAGGTGGGCCTGTACTTTCAGGCAGTTTACTCCTATCGATTTAATTGCTTGGTAGCAGTCCTCTGCAGCTGTGTGGTTACGAAGGTAGTTGAACACTATATCGGCGCCGCGATTAGCAAACTCCAGTGCCATCGCTTTCCCTATGCCGCGTGATCCTCCGGTGACTAATACGGTCTTTGAGTGAAAATCTTTTTGTGAGGATTCGGTCATTTCAATATACGGCTAATTAAAGTACTGGGATGCCTTAGATAGCCATTCCTCCGTCTACGCTAATAACTTGCCCTGTGACATAGCTAGCCCGTGGACTAGCTAGGTAGCCTATCATGCCTGCAATGTCATCGACCTCTCCGAACCGTTGCATAGGTATCCAGTTCATTATCATATCTTTCTGCTTTTGTGTTAGACCCTCAACTGTTTCCGTATTTACGTAGCCTGGCGTTACTGTGTTTACCGTGATGTTTCGGGTGGCCACTTCCTTGGCTAGCGCGTAGGTAAATCCAATTATTCCTGCTTTGGAAGCGGTATAATTGGTCTGACCTACATTACCTCTGAGTCCGACGACCGAGCCCACGTTTATGACCCTACCCCAGCGTGACCTTACCATCGATCTGATTACAGCTCGAGTGCAATAAAATGTACCGTTCAAGTTGGTATCAATAACGTTTTTCCAAGCTTCGTCTGTCATACGAAGCAGTAATCCATCGTCAATAATTCCCGCATTGTTTACTAGAATATCGATCTGACCAAATCTGTCGTTCACCGAGTCAATCATGGAATTAACATCGTCCAGATTTCCGACATCCGCACGAACAGTCAAACTGTCCACTCCATAATTCTTGATCAATTTTTCAGTTTCAGAAGCAGCAGCTTTCGAAGAATGGTAGTTTACTGCAACGCTCGCACCCATCCGTGCAAGTTCGACAGCTGCGGCTCTCCCAATGCCCTTTGAGGCTCCTGTTACGAGGGCAAATTTTCCTTCAAGGCTATTTTGGTTTTCCTGGGTCATAAATCTCCTAACACGCTGCTGGTTGGGGACATATATTTTCAGCTATTCAGATGCTAATGCCATGACTCGTGGAACTTGCTCATTCATCTCCTCTATTAGCCTTGTTTCCACACACATTTTGGCCAGGTCCACGGCGCGCTCGAAGGTAGTCGGGCTGGCGCTACCATGTCCGACTATGCTAATTCCATTTACACCAAATACAGGTCCACCGCCCCGGGAATCAACAACATTATTTTTACTATAGAGTTCATGGAGAATTCCCTCGACAACCTCGGGTGGCATCTTGCCTGACAGTGCTGATTGCAGCTGAAGACCTAGCTCTGTTCCGATTCCTTCTACTAATTTCAACAGTACATTTCCTACAAACCCATCACAGACAACCACATCGGCAGTTCCTTTTACCAGGTCGTTTCCTTCCACATTACCTATGAAGTTAAGACCACTTTTGGAAAATAGTGCAGAGGCTTCTTTTGTTAATGCATTGCCTTTGCTCTGTTCACTGCCCACACTTAATATCCCAATTTTGGGATTGTCTATTTTCAATAAAACATTCCCAAAAACAGATCCAAGAACTCCAAAACCGAGAAGCTGGGAAGGTTTGCAATCGATATTTGACCCTAAGTCCAGTATTGTCTGATGAGGGGCTGCCCCCACTATTGGTCCCCCTATAGCGGGTCTTTCTATTCCCTTGATTATGCCTAATATCACTACGGCAGCCGCCATAGTTCCACCAGTTGAACCCATTGATATAACAGCGTCTGCGGACCCAGCTTTTACAAGTCCGGTAGCAACAACGATAGATGCCCTGGGTTTTTGACGAAGAGCTAGAGCAGGAGCTTCAGAGTCGTCTATTTTTCCCTCTGAGCCAATGATCGAGATTGGCAGTTCCTTAGTGTCATACTTCTCAAGTTCTGTTTCTAATCGTTCTTGGTCCCCCACAAGCAGAATTCTCGTTTGTCCGTTCTGAGCCGCAAGTACGGCCCCTTCCACGGGCGCTGATGGAGCGTTGTCTCCACCCATCGCGTCTATTGCTACTGTTATTTGGTCGGACAAGGTCAATACTCCTGACTATATTGGTTAAAAAGAGTTAGCCGGTAATAATTACTGAAGAGGTCCCAGATATGATAGCTTCTCCGGCTTGGTTTGTTACGGAAACAGAACATCTTATTTCTGTTCCTTCATCTAATAAGGGTAATATTTTTTTGATCTGGCCTGAAGCTGTAACTGTATCTCCCGGATATGCGGGGGAACGAAATCTGATCTTGACCTTTCCTGAATCGTGCCATGATGGTCCAAATGTTAAAGACATGGATTCTGAAATTGATGCGGCTATCATCATGCCATGAGCAATATTCCTGCCAAACTGAGAATCCTCTGCAAATTTTGTATTGATGTGTATGGGATTAAAATCTCCAGAAGCTTCTGCATAAAGCAAAATCTGTTCTGAAGTTATCTCTTTGATAACTTCAGTGATTGAATCCCCCTCTTTCATTTTTATCGTTAACCCCTATATTAGTTTGATATATCCACAGGTAACATTATGGTACTTTTTCCTTTCATGACATGATCTTTTACATCGTCTCTGACGCTTAAATCTACAACCATGAATCGAAAGTCACCACGTACACTATTTGAGGAAAGTACTGCTTCGCATTCCAGATACATTCCTACCGGGACCGTTTTTAGAAAAGACAATTCTTGCCCAATGTGTAGTGTTCCTCCCGGGATGTTTAGGTCATTAACTACTCCTCGGAGACTTAATGCCGCTATTGACATTGGTGGAGCGATATTTGAGGACTCAGCTACTATGGAGTTTGTACTATCTTCCACTGCCAATATGTATTTTTGAACTGACTCTCTATCAAGAAGATATGACTGTTTGGAAACAATTGTGCCTATTTCCAGTTCAGAGTAACTGATTTTTTTATCGTGTTCTTTTGAATCCATAAATCTGTGTGATCCTAATTTTACTCCGATCCAGAAGCCGAACCCCTTTGAAGTTCTGCTTCCTCCAACATGCGATCCAAAATTATAAAAGAGGCATCGTTTTCAAAGTCGAGTCCAGCTATGGTGATGACTCTGAACAATACTCCGGTTGACACTCTCACATTGACAGTTTCATTAAGAGTTGGAAGCTCTACACCCATGGCTTGAGACATGAACCCTGCTGCAGCCATGCCAGACCTAGTCAAAGGACATTTAACGAGCTCGTTCCCCTCATGTGTTAGTACTACGCCCGAATTGGTTTGGGAATACTCCATCCGAACGTGTGCTCTCGGAACTGACATAAGTTCTTCTGCATAGTCAGTGATCTCTACGTGACGCCCTTCTATATTCTGAGACATATTTAGATTATATGCTTGATAAGAGAGTTACGCGCTTGAGTAGGGGATTACTTTGGAAGTCTATGGGAATAATGGTATGAGAGTCACTTATTCCCTTTAAGTCATCTTAAGTCATCGAATTCGCCATCTACGCCTCTTCTATAAATCCAAGGCCGGTTAGTTTTGAAAGGCCGGATAACGATGGTTTCTATGGATGATTGCTAGGTCGAAGTTTGAGGTATCCGCCAGGGCAGTTCCGACTAGTGAAGGAGTACGGAGTTTGGTTTCTTATCTTCTGGAGAGTACAAGGATTATATGGCAGCGAAAAAACGCCGTGACAATTTTGCTCACGGATTGAATTTCTCAATAAATCACGAATCTGTAACTTTTCTAACCCATTTCCCTATAGTCTCGCCACCTAAAACCTTTCAACGTAAGTATATGCATCACATTGCGATAATGTCAATTTAGAAAGAGAAAAAACGGTGCTTTTCGCAAAATATAGTCATGTGAATACCCTAAATTATCTTTATATGACTATGAAGGTTAAAGATTGCGTAACTACGCTTTCATGAAATTTGTTTCCAGTTTAAACAGTAATGAATAAGCACACCAGAAAATTTGTGTATGAGTTTAGGTTTAAATAACTGTTATCCGTTAGCGTAAACGGTCAATTCGTAATTATCGTAATAACCTTAGTTATTTTCTGTACCAGAACCTATGATCAGGGTGAAAGAACCAAATAGCGGTGATATTTATATAGAATGTGGTTGTGACCTGTTTACCTTATATTGAAGGGATAACTAGCAGTTGATTGATATAGATTTGATAAGAGAGCATCCTGAAATTCTAGAAGACGCTGCCGCCAAGCGTGGAATCGATATACCCGTTTCTGAAGCAGCCGATCTTGATAAGCAGCGAAGGTTAACAATTGTCGAGATAGATAATCTGAGAGCGAAAAGGAATGATGTTTCACGGGAATTAGGTCGGTTGAAGGAAAAACCTGCTGAATTAATACAGGATATGCGAGAAGTTGGTGGGCGGATCAAGCAATTGGAGGAACAAGAGCGTGATATTGCGATAAAACTGGAATCTATTTTGATGAATATTCCTAATCTCCCTGCTGAGACTGTGCCCATTGGTGACGACGAGGATGGTAATGTGGTTGTGAGAACTATTGGTGAGAAACCGAAATTCGACTTTGAAGTTAAACCGCACTGGCAAATAGGTGAAGATCTCGGCATTATTGATATTCAAAGTGGAGTTAAGTTAGCTCAGTCTAGGTTCTATGTCCTGAGGGGGAAAGGCGCTGCCCTTCAACGTGCGCTCATACAATGGATGCTTAACTTGCATACCTTGGAGAACGGATATAGTGAGTTATACCTTCCATACATGGTCAACCGAGAGACGGTAACGGGCTCAAGCCATCTTCCGCACTTTGAAGAAAATATGTATCACGACTCGGAAGATGATCTTTTCATGGTTCCAACTGCAGAAGCTCCTGTTACTGGCATGTTTCGCCAGGAAATAATCGATTACGCAGAGCTTCCAATGAGGTTTGTTTCTCATACTCCATGCTGGCGTCGCGAAAAA
Source organism: SAR202 cluster bacterium (assembly GCA_009392815.1). Classification (GTDB taxonomy): domain Bacteria; phylum Chloroflexota; class Dehalococcoidia; order Lucifugimonadales; family UBA826. Next base: position 27,694 of record VFFS01000043.1, on the reverse strand, counting down.
TTTTCTGCTGGAAGAGACACTAGAGGTATAAAGAGAGTTCATCAGTTTGACAAAGTAGAGATGTATAAATTTGTGGAACCTGATGTCTCGTACGATGAGTTGGAACTTCTTGTCAGAGATGCAGAGGATGTTTGTGAAAAATTGGGTATCCCCCATAGAGTTCTGGAGCTATGTTCCGGAGATCTAGGGTTTGCTGCCTCTAAAAGTTATGATGTGGAAATGTGGGGCCCAGGGACGGAGGAATGGTTGGAGGTGTCCTCTTGTTCTAATTGCACAGATTTCCAATCAAGAAGAGCTTCGATCAGATATAGACCTGTTAAAGGAGGAAGGCCCCGTTTTTTGCATACTCTCAACGGATCAGGTCTTGCCATACCGCGGGTGTTGATTGCAATAATGGAAAATTTTCAACGTGCAGATGGGAGCGTACTTATTCCGGAAGTGCTGCGTTCCTATACTGGATTTGATGTAATCGATGGACAGTAGGACATAAAACCAAGAATAGACTTAGTATTGTTAGGACGAGATTAATCAAGAGGAGAAATCAATGGAAGTAGTTAGACAGGAAAATATCGAAGCCCAGGATGCTACTAATGCCCCATTATTTTATGGTGGCAAAGTTACCAGAAAGCCGCTTGTGGGTGATCCAAAAACGGATCAATATAGCTTCGCACTCGTGTCCTTTTACGACGGAGCAAAGAATCATTTCCACACACACACGAGTGATCAGATCCTGTTTGCTACAGAGGGCGTTGGAATAGTTGCGAATGAGTCGGAGGAAATCCAGATGAAGGCTGGAGACACGGCATTTATTCCTGCTGGAGAGAAACACTGGCATGGAGCAGCTGACTCTGAAGACTTTTTCCACATTTCCCTTACTCGTCCGGACAGTGAAACGGAGATGTTTTTACCGGAAGACTAAAGTTCTAAAGATATAATCTGGTAGAAATCTGTGTTACACGGTGTCGGAATTGTCATCGGGTTCTGTGTAGTCAATCATACATTCTTCGCATACGGACTCTGGGATTATTCCAAATTTCATGAGCCAGCTGAATACGTAACAGCCCGTACAAAAACCGAGAAATGCCTCAATTGAGGCGAATAATCCAAGAACACCAATCAAATATCGGGTAATTTCCAGGGAACCACCCAAGTAGAAAGTTATCAGTGCAGCGATGCTAAATCCGAGGCCAATGGATTGAGCAAATCTTTTAGGTGGACCTGCCACTGGTTTGTTTGGGATTCTCAGAAGGGGTATCAGAGCCCTTGTGACTACCTGACCTATTGGGCTGAGGGAAGGTCCCGTCAAAGTTCGGGCAAGAAATCCATATGCCATGAAAATTAATACATACTCATTTCCAGTGACTTGAAATGCCAGTGCCAATACGACCACAAAAAACGCCACCAGTCGAGCGGCGTACTCATTAACGGGATTTGGGAAGCTCAAAAGGCTGCTCATATTCATTTTGATAAAATTCCCCCCTTATATTTTGGGTTGAGGTTGATCTGTATTCTAAAACATAAATCGATAGGTTGCGTTAAGAGTTCATCTGTCACTAGAATAGGAAAGTTTTTCAAAGAATGAAATAAATTAAAGGGAGATGGGTGCGAATGTTTGCAGCAAGAATAGCTAGCCCTAAGAAATATGAGATCGAGGATATAGATGTACCTGTTATAAGCGATGGTCAATGCCTGATAAAACTCGAGCGTTGGTCCGTCTGCGGGAGTGACATCAGGCATGCATATGGCCCTGTCCATCCAGAAGAGGAATATCCTATGCGTCATGGCGGTGCATGCCATGAATGTGCAGGGACAATTGTAGAAAGTAAATCCGACAAATTTCAGGTTGGACAACGCGTAATAGTTCTTCCTGGTGCTGACGGTCCCGGTGGTCTTGTCGAGTACTATCCTGGAGATGAGGGCCGAATGGCCTTGGTTCCAGATCATGGTGATCTGGGGGAGTGGATTCTATGTCAACCTTCGGGCACCGTTCTTTATTCTTGCCAGCAGATGGGAACTATCTTAGGTAAAGATGTTGTCGTAATGGGACAGGGAAGTATAGGTCTCTCTTTCACGGCAATAGTTGCGAGAGCAGGTGCTCGTCGAGTGATTGCGGTGGATCCCCTTGACTATAGGTTGGAATGGGGTAAGAAATTCGGCGCCACTCATACCATTAACCCTGATAAGGATAATGTCGACGAAGCCTTGGCGGAAATCACTGACGGGAAATTGGCAGATATTGCTGTGGAGGCTTCGGGATTTGCTGATGGATTGACTGCCGCGATTAGAGGAGCAACCAAACACGGAAAGGTAATCATATTCGGTATTCAAGCAGGACCAACTGGCAGGATGACAGAAATTGATACGTCTATATTTCTAAAGAATGCACCGACGATCATACCTACCTCGGGAGCAGGAAGTGGAGATCCGATAGGACATATCGATAGGATGATTGAATTGAAGGACAGAGGCTGGTGGGATCCGGGTGAGATGAAAACTCATGAAATGAAGTTTGATGACGTCCAAGAGGCATATGATCAGTATGAACAGTATGAGGATGACGTTATCAAGGTGGTTATGAGTAACGAGTGAGCGTGAATACCTACAACTAGGTAATATGAAAGGGGGAGACATTCAGTCTTCCCCTTTTTGCGTCTGTAACATTGCTGCTGCTGACCCAGATTCTCATAGTAAAGATCGATCTGAAAATTAGGAGATAGATATGAAAATAACGTCTGTGAAAGCAATTCCCGCATCCCATACCACCACTCGAGTGGGTACTAAAACAGCGAGAAACTACGTTTTCGTAAAGATAGAAACAGACGAAGGAATTACAGGATGGGGTGAAGCGACCTGTGGTCCACTAAGTGTAGCCACCATGGTTGATGAGTTCGGAGAAGTAATTCTGGGTAAAGACCCGATGGAAATAGAGAAACATTGGCAGACTCTTTACCATCATTTTCATGTGAGAGGAGGCATCGTCCAGATGTCTGCTATAAGTGGGATAGAAATTGCTCTCTGGGATATCAAAGGGAGAGCTCTAGGGGTTCCAGTGTATGAACTTTTAGGTGGAAAGATACGTGACAGGATATGGACTTATGGCAGATGGGATGGGACTACGCCAGAATTAGCGGTTCAGAATGCCATGGATCATGTTGAGAGAGGCCTAACTGCTTTGAAAGGGGATCCGTTTGAGCATAGGGGTATTTTCATTGATCGAGACTCTGAGGAGTTAGCTATTGCAAAAATGAAGGCTGTTCGTGAAGCTGTTGGGAATGACGTGGAACTCTTTGTTGAAGTGCATGGGAGATTGGCACCCTCTGATGCTATAAGAATAGGTAATAGGCTTGAGGAATTTAGACCTTTCTTCTACGAAGAGCCGGTTCCTCCACAAAATCTTGAAGCTCTCAAAAAAGTCTCTGACAACGTTAATATTCCGATCTCCACTGGAGAGAGATTACTAACAAAATTTGACTATGCCGATCTTCTACCTCTCCAGGCCGTGGATTTGATTCAGCCTGACGTTGTTCAAGCGGGAGGTATCCTGGAACTCAAGAAAATTGCTGCCATGGCTGAGGCGTATTATGTGGGATTCCAGCCCCATAATCCTTATGGTCCTTTCTGTACGATTGCTGCTTTACACCTTGATGCTTGTACCCCCAATTTCCTTATTCAGGAGGGTGGTATTCATCCATGGTTCCAAGATGCGACGGTTGGAGATTTTCCTCAACAAGTTGATGGATATTTCGGTGTTCCCCCTGGCCCAGGTTTAGGGGTTGCTATGGATGAAGAATGGCTTGCCGCCAACCCGTGGGATGATAACGCCCTTCCATGGAGGCCGGGTACCGGAATAAATCCATCTCGTCAGGATATTTATTGGTCTTAACTAGGTATTTGCGGTCAACGAAATATTTTTGTCGGAAACGTGCCGCTGTGGTACTTTTTCAGTTCCTGTATGTAATGAGTAGGTGCAATTAGCTGAGAGCGGCTCCTTTGGCTCCGGTATATATGGAATAAACCGACTGACTGGCTGTTATAAATAACCTGTTTCTTTTCTTCCCACCGAAAGTGAGATTTGAAGGAACCTCTGGCACATATATACGCCCTATCAAGTCGGACTCCGGGGAATAAATTGAAATCGAATTGGTTCCTCGTTGTGCCGAAGCCCACAGGTTCCCATCAGAGTCACAGCGAATACCGTCCGTGGAGTCGTTCCCGGTTTCTGTGAATACTTTTCCGCCATTTAGTGTCGTTCCCCCGTTCGTCATCTCATATACGTAAATTACCCTCGGGTTGTTTGATCCAGAATCAGACACGTAAAGTTTTGTGAAATCAGGTGAAAAGCAAATACCGTTAGGTTTGTGAATTCCTGAAGCTTTTAACTCTACTGATCCGTCTACAGGGTCGATTCTATAAATTGCTGTGGAAAGTTCCGGCTCTGACTTATCGCCCTCGTAGTCGTTGAGTATCCCGTAGTCAGGATCTGTAAACCAGACTGCCCCATCTGAATGCACTGCTGCATCGTTGGGTGAATTTAGAGGATGGTTTCTAAATGAGCTGGCTATTGTATTTACGGTACCGTCGTGTTCAGTTCTCGTTACCCTGCGGGTCAAATGTTCGCAAGTGACCAATCTTCCCTTCCGGTCTCGAATATTTCCGTTGGCATTGTTTGAAGGTTTGCGATACTCGCTGACTGACCCAGTTTCCTCAGTCCATCGGAGTATTCTGTTGTTGGGAATATCACTCCATAGCAAATATCTACCATCACCAAACCACGCCGGTCCTTCAGCCCAGCGGCAACCGGTGTAAATACGCTCCATTCCGGCGTTTCCGACGACGTATTTTTGAAATCGTTCATCCAGAACTTCTACCGCTGGTTCGGGATAGGCGACTATGTCTGTATCCCAGTTTCGATCTAGTCTTCTATCAGCTTTACTTTTACTAGGCATGGGTTTCTCTTTTTGGGCAGTTTGATTGTAAAAATGTGAAAAATTAATTCTATCGACTGCAATTAGATTTCGTTACGAAAACGCGGTTACATGGTACGATTTCCCTCGTATCTTTTGTTGGAACGTTCCCTAAATTAACAGGTTGAGTATAGGTTGAACAGATTTTCCGCGGTTTCAAAAAGTACGAATAACGGTTCAGGCGGTCTTTACTACGGCTGGTTTGTGCTTGCGGTCTGCTTTTTTATTGCCCTTTCCGCATTTGGAATTCGTTCATCAATGGGTGTTTTTGTTACTCCACTTGAAGCTGATATGGGGTGGTCCCGGGCGGATATTACCCGCGTCCTATCTCTTGGAATTTTTGTTGGCGCAGTATCCTTCTTGGCGACAGGCTATCTTCACGATCGCTTTGGTGGAAGAATCGTTATTGGCGGAGCCTTAATAATGCTGGGCATAGCTACAGCATTAATGAGTACGGTCAACTCAATACCCTCATTTATTTTTATCTACGGGTTCCTTGGTAGTTTTGCATCCAGTGGCGTTTCCTTCGTTACGATACATTCCTTGCTAGCTAGGTGGTTTTTTAAGCGTCGTGGCCTCGTGATGAGTATTTCTGCGGCAGGCGGTTCGTTTGGTCCTCTCATGTTTGCTCCACTTTCGGCCTTTTTAATTCAGACGTTTGATTGGAGGGTCGCTTTTATTGTTTTGGGTTGCATTATTGCATTTATAGCAGGACCTTTAGCGCTCACATTTTTAAAAAATACCCCTCTAGGATCAGTGCCGGACTCGGAAAGAATATCAGGTGAAGATCCCAGCGATGATGGAAGTGTGTCTGTGGCTGGTCCCTTGTTCACCTCCGGTCGCGGTGGATGGAAGACGGCTCTTTCGACCTCACCTTTTTGGCAACTATCAGCGGCCTATCTGGTGTGTGGAATTACAACTAACATACTTTCGGTTCATTTTGTGCCATTTGCTGAAGATCAGGGCGTTCCTAAAATGACCGCTGCCAGCATATTCGGCGTCATGATGGGGCTTAATTCCATCGGTGTTCTTACCGCAGGTATGCTTTCGAGCTGGTGGAGTCAAAAGTTGGTTTTGGGATCCACTTATGCTCTTCGCGGAATTGCATATGCTGTCCTGTTGACCATAGGGGGTGTCGAAGGAATGTGGGCATTTGCCTTCATAGCAGGCATGTCTTGGATTGCTACGGCGTCAATGACCTCTTCACTTACAGCAGATATTTTTGGTCTGAGGAATTTAGGTACATTAAACGGCATGACGAACATGTCTCATCAGATTGGGGGTGCTTTGTCAGTGCTTATGGCTGGGGAACTACAGCAACTTACTGGGTCTTATGTAATTCCGTTTGCAATTGCAGGACTGACCCTTATCGGTGCTAGTATCGCATCCTTCAGTGTTAACGAGAAAAAATATTCGTATAGATATAACCCAATTAGGACTGTTCCCCAACCTGAGCCGGCAAGATAGTCGTTATTAACGACGCATCTATTTTTCGTTATTTTCATGGTACCGTCTGACAGTTTCATCTGTTGGAGGGTAATATTTGCCTGGAGCCACGTTCTCTTTCTCGATTAAGGTTTTAATCCATTCTTCAACTTCTTCGTGTTCCTCGACCCAGTCTATAACTTCCTCGATTATGCATTCCGGAACTATTACTACTCCGTCATCATCAGCCATGACCAGATCTCCTGGTCTCACTGCCACTCCCCCACACTGGATTGTCACGTTTGCTTCAAAGGGATCAATTTCACCGGCCCCTCCCATTGGCGTTCGACCACCTGCAAACACTGCCAGTCCATAATCGGCAACTATGTTCAAGTCCCTGATCGAAGCATCTGTTACAAGTCCCGCTGCGCCCTGCATTTTTAGTTGGAGAAGTTTTACGTCACCGCCGACGGCTGCGTACTTTTTACCTAGTCCGTCGATTACCAGCACGTCTCCAGGTTCGCAAGATCCCATGGCAATATATTCCGGAGAATTTTCACCAATGTGTGTCTGCTCCATGATGTCTTGCCGGGGTGGCACGAATCTTAAGGTTTTGGCGGAGCCGACTAGCGTTATCCCAGGCGTAAATGAGAAAACTTCCCTCATGAAGCAAGGTTCATATCCTAATCGTCTTACCGCTGAATATACGGTTGCGGAGGCTACTTTCTTGTAGCGGGCTATTATGGATGGTGGAATGCTCATATTACCCTCAGTTACTTTGATTCTCTAATTGTTCAGGTTGCTTAGTTTTGAGAATGTTGCGGGATTGTAATATTTCCCTGGAGGGACATTATCCTTCTCGATTAGAGTCTTTATCTGTTCTTCCACTTTCTCATGGTCTTCGGCCCACTCAATTATTTCTTCTGCGACTCTTTCCGGCACAACAACAACACCATCATCATCTCCGACTATAACGTCACCAGGCCTCACGGTAACCCCTCCACATTGAATCACCCCGTTCGCTTCGTAGGGCCATACGTCTGGCTCTCCAACCCGGGCTGTGTTACCTGCAGCGAATAATTTGAATCCATAGGGTTTTACTGCGTTGATGTCGCGGATTGAGCCATCGGTGACTAATCCCTCCGCGCCCTGGTTTTTTAATTGAATAAGTTTGACATCTCCACCTATTGAAGCCTCATTCCTTCCCATTGCGTCAAATATGGCCACGTCACCTGGTCCACAAGATCCCATGGCAATATATTCAGGTGATTGTTCCCCAGACTGGGTATCCATTTTTATATCCTTGCGAGGGGGTACAAACCGTAGAGTTTTTGCCCTTCCAGCCAACCTGTCGTTATCGGTTTTCTGGGAAGTATAGGCTTTGACACCGCGCATGAAGCATGGCTCATATCCACCTAATTCTCTAACCGCTGAATATATGGTCGCGACGGCTACTTTTCTGTATCTGGCCAATATTTCATCTGAAACTGCCATTTATTCCTCCTTGCTGTTGAATCTTGGCAAGGTTACTCATGGTGATAGTGGGGGTCAACATAGTCTTTCGCTATATTCATATTTTAAAGAGTACAATGATGTTCTTATCAAGAAGTCTCACAAGTGACTTCCTAGGATAAATGGGGTGATTTTCTGGACTCAATCGTAAGACTTAGCAGCCGTAACGGCCGGATTTTTTACGGTTGGGTTATTGTTGCTGTCATGGCGGTTGCTAGTGCCGTCAGTATGGGGATGGGGTCTCTCAACTTTGGTCTGTATATAAAGCCAATGGGCGACGAGCTGGGAATAGGCAGGGCATCTTTTGGTTGGGCCATGTCTGCGCGAAGCGCCTCGGGTGCACTCACAGGACCCTTGATAGGAAAGTTACTCGATTTGTATGGTGCGAGGGGGATCCTTTCTGTTGCCACGTTAATTTCCGCGGGATGCATGGTGGCTTTGGCTTATATAAAGGATCCATGGCATCTGGTAGCGGTGTTTGCTGTGATGGGATTGGTTGGTATGAGTGGTCCCGGCGCTCTTGCTACATCGGTTCCACCAACGAAATGGTTCGTACGAAACAGGGGTAAAGCACTGGCATATTCTTCTGCCGGTATATCTTTAGGAGCGGTCGTATTTGTTCCGTTAACCCAGGTGTTTATTGAAAAATACACCTGGCATGGATCCTGGATCATCCTCGCGGCAATTGGTGTAGCAATCATAGTTCCTCTATCTTTGGTGTTTATAAGGCGTGAGCCTGAAGATGTTGGGCTACTGCCCGATGGTGATTCAGGGCCTGAAAATCACTCCACAGGCGAGAATTTAGAAAATATGGAGATGTCTTGGCCGACTCGTCAGGCGCTTAAAACACTTTCTATGTGGACTCTTACCGCAGCATTTTCGATTCTTTCTCTAGGGATACTTACACTGGCATTACACCGGATTCCGGCTTTTATGGACAGGGGACTTGATCCTGGACTTGTAGCGATAGCTACAGCATTTGATGCAGTGTGTGCCGGTGCCGGCAGCTTTTTGGCGGGGATGTTGGTTCGTCGGATATCTGCGAAGTTGATCGGTACATCAGCTTTTTTAATGCTAGCTCTGGCAAGCGTTATGTCCATATACGCTTATGATTTTTGGTTGATGTTCTGGTCCATGGCTTTGTTCGGGTTGGGGATAGGCACGAATATGTTTAACCAAAATTATATCTGGGCGGATTATTTTGGAAGAGAGAATGTAGGGACAATTAGAGGTATCGTCACACCAATAAATCTCGCAATTGGTGGCATTGGTGCCCCTGCTGCAGGTTATGTTGTAGACATAACTGGTTCATATGATCCGGCCTGGTGGACAGGGGTGGTTCTTATGCTATTAGGGGCCCTGCTTTTTGCAATTTCGCGCAACCCGGGTGTACCTCCTGTCAGAGGAGACGATGAGGGCTATAATTGCAAACGTTCGTTTGAATTCGAGGAAGGAGGGAAGTCTTGAAGTTTGGACTGTTCATGGAATGGCCTAACCCATCGGTTCGGAGTTTCTCCAGCCGTTTTGATGAGGGTATAAAACAGATACAGCTTTCAGAGGAGCTTGGTTATGACTACGTTCTGATTGCCGAACATCATTTTTCTAACTATGGTTTTTCCCCGGCCCCTTTGCTTCAGGCTCTGAAGATAGCCGAAAGCACGGACAGGATAAAAATAGGTACCGCTGCGATTATAGTTCCTGAATGGCAACCGATCAGAGCTGCCGAAGAAATGGCTGTTCTTGACCATTTTACGAAGGGAAGAGTTTTTTGTGGGGTAGGCAGAGGATATCAACCTTATGAAATGGGTGGATTTGGTATTGGATTGGAAGAGTCACGTCCCCGTTTTCAAGAAGGTGTTGAAGTCATGATGAAGGCATGGACGGAGGAGGAGGATTGGACCTACCAGGGTGAATTCATAAAAGTGGACGAGCCTATAACGGTATTTCCGAAACCCTATCAAAAACCACATCCGCCGTTATGGCTGGCAGGGTCTTCAGAAGGTTCTTTGAAGCTTGCCGCGGCCAAGGATATTACTCCTTTAACTTCCAGCATGATGGGTATGGATGGGGTAGCTTCTCAATTTGGAAGCTATGTGAGGGCTAGAAAGGATTTGGGGAAATCAGTCGAAGACCTTCAGATGTCATTGCAATGTATGACTCACTGCGCTCCAACAATGGAGGAAGCCTTGAACCAACTTCCCTATATAAGGTGGCAGATTCGTGCTCAAAAAGCGCTTACAGCGAAGAAAGTGATAAATGGTAGAACTCAGGCAGAACCATACGACGGAGAAATGGAACAGGATATGTTTTTGGACAGGACATATTTAGGTGATCCGGAGTCTTTGATCAAGAAGTTTAAGCGGGCAAACGATATCGGTATCACGAATATTAGCCTTTGGATGGACTGGGGCGGGATAGAACATGAGAAACTGATGAAATCTATTAAACTGTTTGGTGAAGAGGTTCTCCCAGCATTGAAGGACCTTAATCCTCCTACAAGTTCTGTAACACGAGCTATTGGATCGGAGGAAGTCGAGGGTACTTTTACTGTTACAGGGGACAGATTGTCGGCTGATGCTGGATAAGAGTACGTCTATTTAAATGAATATTCTGGTAACAAATCCAACCTCACGATTGTCCCGTGAGATCGTTCAGGTTCTTACTGTTTCTCATGAAGTAGAGTTGGCAGCGGGCCCTTTTAGTCATGAAGAATCCCAAAATGAACTTGTGAAAGGAGCGGATACGGTAGTTCATTCCCTACAGGATTCTCCGTCGATGAATGAATCTGATGCTCTCGATCAGGCGATGCGTCAAATTTATAACTTGCTATTTGCCTGTGTCCAAGAGGGAGTATCCAGGTTTGTTTTTCTGTCGTCACTTTCATCTATGAAGGAATACCCAGAGGAATATATGGTCAATGAGAAATGGAAACCTCTTCCTTCAACGGAAATTAATGGGCTCTGTTTTCACCTAGCTGAGTTTGTATGCAGAGAATATGCCCGAGAACGAAGTATCGATGTTCGTGTACTTCGATTAGGTGATTTGGACTGGGATGGGAAATTAGAGTCCGGTTCCGTTCTTTATGGCGCTGATGCCGTGAGTGGAGTTATCGGGGCAATTGAATGTGACTTGTCACCAGGTTCATGGGCGCCGGCTAGTACATGGAACGTTTTTCACTTGCAATCCAGGAATTCGTTGAGGCGATCAAGGTTTTCAACGAGGAAAGCGGAACTTCAACTTGGATTTACACCTGTGAGTATCGAGAAATGAAAGTTCTTATTCTAGGGTCCAATGGAATGCTAGGACCGTATGTCGAGAAGGCTTTGCAGGACGACCATCATCTGATTCTTACTGACATACAGGAAGAATATGAAGGGAATAATGAATACTTGCAGCTCGATGTCGCAGATTTGGAAGGAGTTGTCTCTGCGGCTGAGGGGGTTGATGCAATTGTGAATCTTTCGGTTCTTAGACATGACCGAAAACTTGCATTTGATGTTAACGCGAGAGGTTGCTATAACGTGATGAAGGCAGCCGTGCACCACGGTATATCCCGCGTAATAAATACGGGTCCTCACTTCACTATTGCTGGTCCCGGTTATGAGGATTTTGAATTCAATATAAACTCGGAAATACCTTCCCAATCTGGGACGGGTTTGTACGCTCACACTAAATCTCTGGGCCAAGAGATTTGCAGAGTTTTCTCTGAGAACCATGATTTACATGTGATCACGTTACTTTTCTACAACTTCAAAGAGTCTGGCGATAATATGCTTTCAGCATCTGATATAGACCCCAATCAGTTTGTGCCGTTCTCAGTAACCTGGGAGGATGCTGCACGTGCTTTTCCGCTCTCATTGGAAATTCCTGATGATAAGTTACCTTCTAAGTGCGAGATATTTAACATATTCTGTGATTTGCCCCACGGGCAATTTCAGAATGAAAAAGCACGACGTATCCTAGATTGGGAACCTACTGATAATCTTGAAGAGTATTGGAAAATAGATTCACTCTAATGACTAATTAACGTTTGCAGGAGGTAGATATGGCGGGCGAGGAAGTGACTCAAGGACGGGATGTTGGATTTATTCTAGAACAGGGTGACATTAGTAAACCTCCCACCGGGAGACCTGTGATATATGCCACCAATGGGATTATCTCGAGTGGACATTACCTGACTTCAATGGCTGGAATGAGAATGTTGATGTCGGGGGGCAATGCGTTTGATGCTCTAGTATCAGCCACTTTCGCTGCCGCTGTGGTAGAGCCGATAGCCTCCTATTCTCTAGGTGCTGAGGCAGTGTTTATGTTTCACGATACGGTAACCGGGGACTTTCTCTCTTTGAGTGGACAGGGTACTGTGTCATCAAGAGCAACACCTGAGTTTTTTAAGTCGAAGGGACATGATTCGATACCGACAGGTCCTGGCAAGGATGCGCCACTTTCATTTACCGTTCCCGGCGTCGCAGCGGCATGCTTCTCAATGCTAGAAAAATACGGCACCAAAAGTGTTCAGGAGATTTTGTCTGTTTCTATCGAATATGCTGAGAAGGGAATCCCCAATTACGAATATATGACCGGACGCTTAGATGCCGGCGATGCTGTGAGTCAGTTTGAACTCTTTCCTCCGGGAGGGTTGGATATCTTTTTCAATGAAGGTGAAATACCGGACCCAGGAACCCTACTTGTTCAGGATTCTTTAGGTTGCACATTTAGAGCGATGTCTGAAGCAGCGGACAATGCGGGTCCTAATAGACTTGCTGGTATAAGTGCCGCCAAAGATTGCTTTTACAGCGGAGACATCGCGTCTGCTATTTCAGATGCCTCACGTAATGTAGATGGGATTTTGGACAAGTCAGATTTAGAAAATTATGAGCCTAAATACTCGGAACCTGTAGGTACCACATACCTGGGCTATGGCGTTCACGGGCACTCGACATGGACCCAGGGCCCGGTTCTACAACAGGCTCTCAATATATTGGAGTGTTTCGATCTTAAATCCATGGGTCATAACAGCGTGGAATACATACATACCGTTACGGAGGCTTTAAAACTTGCACTTGCTGACCGTGAAGCTTTCTACGGTGATCCTGACTTTGCTTCCGTTCCAGTCGATGGTCTTCTATCGAAGCAGTATGCCTCTGAAAGATCGAAGGAAATTGATCCAATGAAAGCTTATCCGGGGATGCCTAGTTATGGTAATCCGTGGGCATATTCAGGACTTCATGGTGAGGTATCCCCACAGCCTTCCTACGATTCTGGTGGTCCAATGGATCTTCAGCACGAAAGTGGTACTACCCACATAACCGTCATGGATGCACACGGGAATATGGCCTGTTCTACTCCGAGTGGTGGAGCTTTCAATAAGTCCGTATTTTTTCCTGAATTAGGATTTGCTATAAGTACTAGGAGTGAGATGCTTAACTTCGTTGAAGGTCATCCCAACGTGGTAAAACCGGGAAAGCGCCCTCGTACCACTATCATCAACTACATGATTACGAAAGATGGAGTTCCCATAGGGACTATTGGATGTCCGGGAGGTGACGCACAAGCCCAAGCTAATCTTCAACTCGTCCTTAATACATTGCTTTGGGGTATGAACCCACAAGAGGCTGTAGAATCTCCGAGATTTTCCAGCTTGAGTGCACCTAATTCATTTTATCCACATACCTATTTACCTAACCAATTATCAATGGAAGATGGGTTTCCTGAAGGAGTTGCAGAAGGTTTGACCGGAAAGGGACATCAGATCGTTCACGCTGCGACGTGTGGCATGGGTGCTGCAGTAGCAATTCGGAATCCTGAGAATGGTGTTCTTGCGGCTAGTGCTGATCCTAGAAGAGCCTCTTATGCGATTGGTCTTTAGATCCTTTTAACCAACTTCGGGTATTGAGGGTATCCGGAAGCGGTTTTTGGTATGTAGAAGCACCTTGAACCCGTAGCCTTATGCCAAGCTTTATGGGTAACATGCGCCTATGGGAAAAGTAACTCAAATCCTGATGCTTCTTACTCTGCTTGGGCTCATGGCCGGCTGTCAGCAAAGTAGTGGTGGCTTATATTTCACATCTGATCGGGATGGAAACTATGAGATATACAAAAGAGACATCAGTTCAGACGAAGACATTAATATTACTCAAACTGCAGAGGATGAGTACGAGGCTGTGTTATCTCCAGACAAGAAATGGCTTGTATTTAGAGTTGGGCCTGAAAATAACTCGTCAATAGAAGTGTTCAATCTTGATTCAGGAAGCGAGGCGGAACGGTTTCCAATATCTAGAGGCTCGGGTAATTTCCATTCTCCTGTATGGAACGGCAGTAGTGATCGAATAGCATTTGTAGGTGAAGTAAAGAACCAGGGAAGTAAAGTATTTATTTCTGGTGTTAGAGATTCATCACCTGCCAAACTATCTGATATTGAAGCGGCCGAAGTTGGGGACTGGTCCTCTGATGGCGAGTCGGTGGTATTTTCTTCAGATGATAATGAACGATTAGGAATTCATGTACGCAATCCCGATGGGGTCAACCAGCGACAGATGACTTGTGGCGCAGACTATGGCGCAGTGTGGTCTCCTGACGCAAAACGTTTGGCATTTATTTCAGAGAGAGAAGGAAATCCCGATATATATGTCATGGAAAGGGATGCTGAGGATGAGTTGTGTCCAACTACAAAGGATTCCCGTAAGGATGTGCTACGGCTCACAGAAACTGATGAACCTGAGTCAGATATATCGTGGTCTCCCGATAGCAAGCAACTTCTTTTCGTTTCTGAGAGGGATGGGAACAAAGAGATCTATGTGATGGAAAGTAGCGGTAATAAACAAATACGCCTCACATTCAATGAAAAAGATGATTATTCGCCGATTTGGTCTCCCGATGGAAGGACGATTGCGTTTGTGTCGGAACTTGATGGAGACCCGGATATATTTACGATGGATGGTAGTGGCCAGAATCAAGCTCGTATTACAAATAATGATTCGGCTGACACTCATCCCCGCTGGTAGCTGTTATCGGAACGGAATATTTTAATGTTTCAAGTTAGTGATCCAATCCTTCACGGATATAATTTTCCAGTTGATTTGTTTACCCATTTATAATCTGTATATGGCATAAATCAGAACTCTTAAGTTGATATTTGAAGAAGGTTTTCAAAGATTGTTACATGTCCAATACCGTCAAGGGTAACCATAGACGTATCGTAGTTAAGGTGGGAACGAGCCTTCTGACAGGAGGAACGGATGAACTCGACCTGAATATGATCGGCAACGTTGTGTCTCAGATTGCTAGTCTTAGTATCAGGGGGACTCAAATTATATTAGTTTCATCAGGTGCTGTTGCCGCTGGGAGGGGTGTTTTAAGAGGATTCAAGGATCATGCAAGCACAGATGGTTTACCTGGAAGACAGGTCTTAGCCGCAGTAGGTCAGGGTAGGCTGATCCACGTATATGAGGAGGAATTCGCCTCACATGGTTTACCTTCGGCTCAGGCGCTTTTGTCCCGCAGAGACGTTAACGACAGGCTGGGATATCTTAATCTAAGAAACACACTTTCTTCTCTTATGGATAATGGTGTAATTCCCATAGTGAATGAAAATGACGTCGTTGCAGTAGATGAGCTGGAAGGTGAAGTTTTCGGTGACAATGATAATTTGTCCGCCTTGATAGCAAATCTGGTTGATGCCGATCTGCTGATAATTCTTGGAACTGTGGCAGGTATGTACACCAAGGATCCTAATCTTCATGGTGACGCTGAAATTATTCCTATCGTTGATAGATTGGATGAGAGTATTACTTCACTGGCTGGTCCCTCTGCTGACAAAATGGGTCGAGGGGGGATGGTCACTAAAATTGAGGCAGCGCGTTTAGCGACTGCTTCTGGCGTGGATGTGGTGATAGCGAGCGGGCTCGATGGGGACGCAATAACTCGCCTTGTGGCAGGGGAAAGCCTAGGAACTTTATTCAAAGCTACGGTAAGCAAGTTGGAGAGTCGTAAGCGTTGGATGTTGAGTGGATTAAGGGATGTTGCAGGCACTAAAAACTCCATTGAAGTGGATGGAGGTGCTGTTAATGCCATGACAAGTGGCAATACGAGCTTACTTCCGGCGGGAATAGTTGAATGCCGCGGTACGTTTGTCAGAGGGGATATCGTTTCTGTAAAAGGTTCTGACGGAAGTGTAATTGCGGCTGGTATATCTAACTATGATTCTGACGACGTAAAGAAACTTAGTGGGGTCCGGTCGAGTAGAATTGAAACGATACTTGGTTATCATTTTGGAGACGAGATAATTCATAAGGATAATTTAGTCCTTCTTAACGATTGATACAGGATAAAGTATGGATTCCGCGGAATTGAGGAAAATAGGTAAGTCGGCAAAATCTGCTTCTCGTGGACTTGCTACCTTGTCGGGGACTACGAGGGACAAAGCTATTCAAAATATAGCGGATCGGCTGGTGTCATCTAAATCAGAAATTGTTGTGGCGAATGCTCGCGACATAGAGGCTGGTAGAGACAAAGGTCTTTCTGAATCTGTCCTGGATCGGCTTCTCCTTAACGATGAGCGCATCGAGACAATGGCCCGGGACGCTGTGAGTGTAGTTAGCCTACCTGATCCGGTAGGTGAAACTATTGAAATGAATACCATGCCTAACGGACTTGAAGTGAGCCGTAGAAGGGTTCCTCTGGGAGTAATAGGTGTAATTTATGAAAGTCGGCCGAATGTAACAGTGGATATATCAGCCTTATGCCTAAAGTCCGGTAATGCGGTGATACTTAGGGGAGGGAGTGAGGCGTTCTATTCCAACACGGTTTTGGCGGATATTATCAGAGGGGCGATAGTGGATGCGGGTATATCAAAAGATGCCGTGCAAATAATAGGTAGTACAGACAGAAAATTTGTGTCTGAGATGCTAAAAATGGACGAATTCATAGATCTCATGATTCCAAGAGGAGGAGCAGACCTGGTTGCTCGTGTTGCGAGAGAAGCTTCAATGCCTTCTATAACAGGAGGAGTTGGGGTATGCCATACATATATCGACGAGTCAGCCTCTCTGGATATGGCGGTGGATATAGTTTTCAACGCGAAAGTTCAAAGGCCATCTGTTTGCAACGCCTTGGATACGATGCTAGTTCACGTTTCAGCAGCTCCTGATTATTTGCCAAAGATTGCTACCGAGTTTGCCCAGGCGGGAGTGGAGATGCGCTGCGATACTCGGTCAATGTCAATCTTAGGACATCGAGAAGATGTGAAAATTACCCCAGCAGCTGAAGAGGACTGGGATACTGAACATCTTTCTCTTACCGCAGGTGTGAAGGTCGTTGACTCCCTGGATGCAGCTCTTGATCATATATTGGACCACGGGACTGGTCATTCTGAAGCAATAGTGACGGAAGATAACTTTTCAGCAACCAGGTTTTTGAATGAAGTTGATTCGAGTGCGGTAATGGTAAACGCTTCAACAAGATTTAACGACGGTGGCCAGTTCGGTTTAGGTGCAGAGGTTGCAATAAGTACTAATAAGATGCATGCTCGCGGACCAATGGGACTAAAAGAATTAACTTCCTATAAATGGATAGTATTGGGTGATGGCCACATCAGGGAATAGGTAATGCAAGAAGAAACGTCTTTTTTTACTGTAGAAGTACAGACAGAACTCAGAGAATTTGTTGCTAATCTTGAAAAAGAGCTTGGTAACCAGGTACAAATCACGGAAATGGGCCCCGTTGCTGCAAGAGAAGAACGTGAAAATGGGACTCCAACAAGGCCAAAACCTGTACTCTCCGACAAGGCTATTATGAGGGACATTCCCACAGAAGGTGGATCTGTTCCTGTAAGAGCGTTTATTCCTACTGCACAGATAGACGGTGTGTATTTGCATATACATGGGGGAGGGTTCGTCACTGGCAGAGCACATCATCAAGACGAGCAACTCGTTGAGATTATGGAAGAAGCTAATGCGGCGGTCATCAGTGTTGATTATAGGCTGGCTCCGGAGAATCCATACCCAGCTGCTCAAGATGATTGTGAAGCAGTTGCCCAGTGGGTTATCGAGAACGCTGAAAAAGAGTTTGGGACAGATCGAATTGCGATCGGAGGAGAATCTGCCGGGGGCCATTTGGCAGCAGCTACCATGATTCGGATGAGAGATCGACATGGATATTCGGGATTCGCTGGAGCGAATCTTGTTTATGGATGGTTTGATCTATCTTCCACTCCAAGTAGTCGTCTTTGGGGCGATCGGTATCTGATTTTAAATACACCTATCATGGAGTGGTACTCTGAGCAGTATGTGCCCGACCCCGATATGAGAAGAGATCCGGATGTGTCACCGCTATTTGCTTCCTTACATAACCTTGCTCCGGCTCTGTTTACGGTAGGCACACTGGATCCTTTGTTGGACGATTCCTTGTTTATGCATTCACGTTGGTTTGCTTCTGGCAACCCTTCCACCTTGAATGTTTATCCAGGTGCAACACATTCCTTTGATAAGCAGCCAACTCAGCTGGCAGAACTTGTTAAAGCTAGGATGAGAGGGTTTATAGCTGAGAGCTTTCAGTCCTGACGCTGGAGTAAAGGACTATTACCAGAATATAGCCAAGTATCGCAGTGACGAAAATGGGATTGTAGCTATTTGTCCAGCTCACCACCAAAGCACCGGCAGTTGGACCCAAACCCATTGCGGCCGTCCTGCTGGGTCCTGATATTCCTGTTACCGTTCCGAAAGAGCTTCTGTTGAATACGCTGCCTAGCATCATGCTTCCCAGGACATTAACGGCCCCTGTAATGCTTGTCCACACTACTACCAGTAAAAACCCGAATCCAAGTGGTGTGACTACTGTGAACAAAATAGTTGGCAGTATTGACACTAACACGATCACAACGGATATTTTCTTTGTTGTGAACCGATCCGTGAGCCATCCCCACAAAGGCACACTTATGCCTGCCAAGAAATTTCCCAGTGTAAGTGCACCAGCAGCTGTAACTTGTGACATGCCACCATCTACAAGGAATGGGACCAACTGAAACACCACCATGGACGTTGAAGATACGGCGACAAATTCGGCGGTTAGTATGAACCAGAATGAGGGTAGCGTTACTATCTCTCGTAGGGCCCAGATACGTTCTTTGGAAGGTTCAATGCTGCTATTCGATGAAGTTGCCTCATCTCTTTGTGCGGGGGTTCCATCAGAAAGTTGACCAACATCTTCAGGTTTGTGTCTGACCATCAAGAATATCGGCAAGGATAGTGGAATAGCAGCTAATCCAAGAGTTCTGTACGCCACTCGCCATGAGAATGCTGTGGAGAGAGTGGTTATTATCTGGATGTTTACAGATTCGCTCACGATACGGTTTAAAGAAGTGATTCCCATCGCGAGATTTCTTCTCTTATTGAAAAAATTCACTGCTATAGTTCTGGGTATGAGGTTCTGCAGGTTGGGTCCCGCTATGGAGCGTACAATGATGTAGGCAAAGAAGAACTGCCAGACTGTTTGGGATTCCGATAGGAATATTAGTCCCAATCCCACTAAGATGGCTGCGCTCAACATCATCCACCTGGGTCCGAATCTGTCGACTAGTCTGCCTATGAACGGCATTGTCATACCTGAAGTCCAGGTACCAAACGTTGCGGCCAGAGCAATGGTTTTTCTGTCCCATTCCATGTCGTAAGCAATTAGATCTTGGACTCCTGCTAGCACGGTCTGGGAAACACTGGCCGCTACAAAAGCTCCCACAGCTGCCACTCCTAAAACCAACCACCCGTAGAAAAATGGTGGTTTGGGGTGCCATGAGTATATGAGACGTAGAAGATTTTTCAAAAGTATTCCAATCAGCGTACTCGCCATAGTGCCAGTTACAGGCCAGGCGATTCTAATATCTTTCAGTTAAATTAATTGAAACGTAAGTCCACATGATACTATTTCGCGGCTTTTCTACTACTATTTAGGAACCTGAAGGAGTCGTGCCGCTAAAGGAGAAGGAAATGAGTTACGAATTCATTAAATATGAAGTTTCTGACAATGGAGTTGCCAATGTGCTGCTCAATAGGCCCGAGAAGCTGAATGCTCTCAGTCTTCCATTACAGAAGGAATTATATGACTGTCTTCAGGAGGCCGACGACGATCTGAATGTCAGAGTTATAACCTTAAGAGGCGCTGGAAGGGCCTTTTGCGCTGGATACGATGTAACTCCTCCACAGACTGAGGAAGAAAGAGCTGCATCTGCTGAAAGAAGAGGGAATATCAGGCAGGATATGCACAGGTTGAGAAAAACTGCTCGCCTTATGACCTCGGTTTTTGATCTAAGTAAGCCGGTGATTGCCGGGATACATGGCCACGTTATAGCAGGTGGAACTGACTTAGCTCTTCACTGTGACATTGTCATAGCGGCCGACGATGCCAATATTGGGTTCCCGCCAGTTCGTTCCATGGGCACCCCCCCTACCCATATGTGGACATATATGGTGGGTCCACAGAGGGCGAAGTGGTTTATGCTCACAGGTGAGACCGTATCTGGTAAAGAAGCGGAAAAGATGGGATTAGTGATGCAATCTGTACCTGCTGAAGGACTGGATGCCGCTGTTGATGATTTGGCTAATAAGATGGCGAAAATTCCATGGGACATGCTTGCTGCCAACAAGAGTATTGTGAATAAAGCACTCGATCTTATGGGTAGAAATATGATGCAGATAATTGCTGCTGAAACAGATGCTGTTTCACATCAGTCAGAGATCGTGAAGGAGTTTAATCGAATATCGAATGAGCAGGGATTAAAAGCAGCACTCGCCTGGAGGGATTCTCCCTTCAACGATTAGAAAATTGGTTGGATTTTATTTAACAGATAGGAGTAATTATGTCCGAGAGTAAGATAGAAAGAGCGGGTCACACTCTTTATAAAGAATTCACAGCCAGAGAGGAATTTTCTCTGATGGCGGGACCAGAGGCACCGGCGGACATTGAAGAAGCGTATTCTGTGCAGGACGTCTATATGGATCTTAAGGCTGAGGATGCGGGAGGCTATGCGGGTTACAAGATTGCCTATACTACAAAAGTAATGCAGGAGAGACTTGGAGCTAAAGAGCCTGTTTATGGACGCATACTCTCAGGCGATGTTTTTAATTCTCCATGTGAAGTGAATGCCTCAGATTATGTGAATATTGGTGTTGAATGCGAGGTTGCTGTCACGGTTGGAAAGGACCTACTTCAAAGTGATGCTCCTTTCACAAGAGAGACTGTCTATGACTCAGTGTCACATATTGCATTGGCTTTTGAGATTATCGATGGTAGGCCCTTTTTAGGAGATGCCAGTATTCCCCAGTCTATAGCCACGAACATCAGTGGTGCCGGAGTAGTAATAGGTGATACGGTCGAAAACTGGCGAGACCTCGATATTCCGGGGTCGGTTTGTGAACTCAAGTTAAATGGACAGTCAGCTGGAACAGCCAGGGGAGAGGATGTTAATGGACATCCTGTTGAGCCAATGGTGTGGATAGCGAATGCAGTAGCATCTCGCGGTAAATCTCTTCGTAAAGGAGAAGTTGTTATTACCGGAAGCATGATACCCCCTATATTTATTGAGGCAGGTACCGTTGCTGTTGTTGAAATGGATAATCTAGGGACTGTATCACTTGATGTGCGGTAAGCGTTTCAGACTTAGTAAGTAGGGATTTTACGCTTTGAACAAAAATCAATCAGAACAACCACTTTTAGACGTGCATGAATCTGTATCCTACTGTGTTGGTAGTTTCGGACAGGGACTGGATCATCCTGAATGTGTAGCCTGGGGGTGCGACGGGTTTGCCTATGCAGGGGGAGAAGGCGGACAAATATACCGCATCGATCTGACTCAAAGTACCTTTGAACAGTTCGCTACGACACCGGGTTTCGTGGGTGGGATATGCCAGGACTTGGACCATAACCTTTATGCTTGTGTTGCCAATGGTGTTTATAAGATCACTACTACAGGAAAAGTGTCCCTGTATTCCGGAGGTGCTGAAGGCAATGAGATGCTTGCGCCCAACTATCCTGTATTCGATGTTCATGGGAATCTATACGTATCTGATGCGGGTATTTGGGGTGAATCCAATGGAAAGATCTTTCGCATCACTCCGGGAGGTCACACGGATGTATGGTCCGAATATCCAAAAACTTTTCCAAACGGCTTGTGTTTATCACCTGGGGGTGAGTATTTGTACGTGGCGGTGAGTCTCGACCAACCGCGTATAGAACGAATCTCTATAAATGATGACGGTACGCCAGGATCTAGGGAAGTAGTAACTCTGGTACCTCGAAGTGTGCCTGACGGACTTGCTTTTGATGACAAAGGAACACTTTACATATCCTGCTACCGCCCTGATCGCATATGGCGCTATCGGCAAGGTGAAGGCTTGGAAGTTCTTGTGGACGATTATGAGGGGACGTTAATGGCAAGCCCAACTAATATAGCTTTTTGTGGCCCGGAGCGTGCTGATTTATTGAGTGCAAATTTGGGAAGGTGGCATATCAGTCGTTACGATCTCAGTGAAATAGGCAGTCCCAAAGGTGCCCAATTAAACTATCCGAAGGTTTTAAGTGTCGAGGATTAAGGAGAGTGGATGTCAGACTTAACAGGTAAGGTTGCGATCGTCACAGGGGGTGCCCAGGGAGTGGGTGGTGGTATTTCTCGGAAAATGGCCTTAGCTGGTGCAAAAGTACTTGTGGCTGATATAGATCTAAAAACCGCCAACAAAACAGTAGACGGGATATTGGATATAGGTGGCACGGCTTCAGCTATAAAAACGGATGTGAACTCATACGAAGATTTGAAGTTGATGGTAAATGAAGCTCAAGTTTTATGGGGTGGGATCGATATATTGGTTAACAATGCCTATAACGCTGCAGATGGGCAACAGGGTGGAGCATTGGAGGTTTCGGAGGAAAGGTGGGAAAGAGATATACATTCATTGGTTACCTCTGTGTATGCAGGTAGTAAGTATGCGATACCAATACTTGCAGAAGGTGGTGGGGGATCAATTGTCAATATTTCGTCTGTTCATGGACTACTCATGGCACGTAAGGCGCTTACCTATGAGACGGGAAAGGCTGCTGTTATAGCTATGACACGTCAGATGGCAGTTGACTACGGTGAAATGGGGATAAGGGTTAACGCCATCTGTCCTGGACATATTGTGACGGAACGGATATTTGAGAGCACGTGGAAAGATAACCCCGAGGGATTAAAATTTTTTGAAGATCAGTACCCGGTTAGACGAACTGGAGTTCCGGAAGATATTGGAAATGCTGCCGTTTTTCTAAGTTCTGATGATGCATCTTTTATAACGGGTCATGCTCTTCCGGTTGATGGAGGTCTTACAATCCAGTTACAAGAGAATTTTGGCGTTCAACAGGTTCAGTATGTTAGTGAAAATCCTGATGCCAAGATGCCTTACAAAAGATAGGTATAAATATGTCAAAAATCGACGTTAACGGAATAAAAATGGAGTACCAAAGGTACGGACCAGAAAGAAACGAGGCAGAATCCATCGTATTTGCTCATGGAGCGGGAGGTAATCTACTTTCTTGGTTTCAACAAATTCCTTATTTTTCCCGCAAATACGATTGTGTTGTTTTTTCGCACAGGGGATTTGGTCACTCATATGATTTAGAAAATGGCCCAGGTATGGAATCTTTTTCTGATGATTTAAGGGGACTTGTAGATTCACTGGGGATAGATAGGTTCCATCTGGTGGCCCAGTCTATGGGTGGTAGGACAGCTCTAGGGTTTGCAGTAAAGTATCCTGAAAGAGTCCTGAGTATAACGTTTGCTGATACCACAGGAGCCATGGGAGAACCAGATGTTGAAATGGCTCTCACCGACTGGAGAGAGTCCCATCCGGATACGAGAGGGATCGGTTTCAGAGCGCTTTCAGAAGGATTTCGTGAACGGAATCCAGATATGGCAAATTTATACCTTCAGATACAAAGATCCAATCCTCCTAGGGATATGGGTGGAGGCATACTTTACGGTGGTCCCAAAGGTGCCGACGTTAAGAAACTTACTATGCCTGTCCAGTTCATAGTAGGTGACGAAGATGAACTCACTCCCCCTCATATTCTTAAACTGGCATCCAAATATATTGAAGGGTCCGAGGTGACTGTAATCCCGGATTGCGGTCATTCCGTCTATTTTGAAAAGCCGGATATATTCAATTTTGAAGTTGCAAGGTTCATTGATCCACAGTCGCACTAGATGCCTCGAAATCGCACCAAGATATGGCGATTAGATTATGAAAATGAACTATCAGGGGCTCCTATGACACACGATACTGTTCTAAGAATTCGAGATCGGGCTCCATACCGAAGCCGGGCAGGTCTGGGGGGCTAACAAAGCCGTTTTCTACCTGTAGTGTATGGCTAAACACTTTGTCGAATATAGGATCAGTTTCGCCTCTGTAATACTCAAGAATCAGACCGTTTGGTATTGCACAGAGAAGCTGAATATGTACCTCCTGCCTTCCATGCGGGGCTATAGGAAGATTATGTGCCTGGGCCTGTGCAGCAACCTTCATGAATTCGGTGGGCCCACCCATAATCAGCGCATCGGGTTGTAGGATTGCGGCAGCCCTGCTTTCTATGAGGTCCCTGAATCCATACTTTGTATATTCGTTTTCCCCGGTGGCTATAGGTATTGATGTTGCCTGGCTAATTAAAACATGACCTTTGTAATCGTCCGGTGGGATAGGCTCTTCGAACCAGAATATGTCATATGGTTCCATTTTTCGTGCTATCTCAATTGCTTCGTAATACCGATAGGCGCAGTTTGCGTCAACAAGTAGTTTTACATCTGGTCCCACCGCTTCTCGAACCGCCTTTACCCTCTCCACGTCCTCGTTAATTGGGACGGCCCCTATCTTCATTTTTACCGCATCCGCTCCCATTTCAACACTAGTAACCATCTCATTTTGTAGTTCAGGTAATCCTTTCCCTTCCTCATAATATCCCCCTGCTATATAAACAGGGACTTTTTCGGTATAGCCACCTAGAAGCTTATACACAGGTTTATTGGCTGCTTTTCCTTTTATGTCCCATAGGGCTATGTCGATACCACTAATAACACGAGTTGAAAGCCCTCGCCTTCCTGTTATCTTCGGTTCCCAGAGTTCGTCCCATATGCGTTCATTGTCGAAGGGATCCTGTCCAATCACAAAATCCTTGTAGTAATCAAAAATTGACTTGACTACTTCGTCTGATGAATGTGTTCCTCCAATCTGACCCACACCGGTAATTCCTTCATCTGTTTCGACAAATACAAAATTACGCCCGTCATGAGTGTATGTGTGCTTGCCGTTACTTTGGGGAACTCTTTTGGGCCAGCGATAACACTCTACCCTCATGTTGGTTATTTTCATTCCATCCACTCCAGCGAATTTTTTTAGTTGCAATTATCGGTTACACAGGATGCCGATTCTAGCATGACAAAACACAATAGGTAATCACAAATTTGCTTTCTTTATTGATGTAGTATTCCAGTTATGGGTACCAGATATACATACTCGCAATGGGATGGGACCCAAAGTCCCTTTGAAGAGTTAGAGACAGCGTTTGATCGGCTTGCTTCTGAGATACTCGAGGCTGGCGACGTAAACCAAGCCTTGCGGAATCTATATGCTGATGGCTTTCATTCCGACAGGCCTGACCCATATAGGGACGCCGAAAGGGGGCATTCAACAGGTATTAGGCCTGTGGGAGGTCTGAAAGATCTTTTAAGGAGACTCGACGAGCTTAGGAGACTGAATCAAGAATACTATGATCTGGGATCACCGGTGAATGAAATTTCTGAACAATTGAAAGGCCTAGTTGAAACAGAATTAGACGGAATATCCCGACGGGTCGCCGAGGCTTCTCACAATTTTGATAATTCGAGTGAGTCAGAGAAGGCGTCACTCGAATTTGCTATGGAGCTTCTTAAAAAAAGAGCTACCGACGGACGTCAAAAGCTCAAAAATCTTCCAGAAAGTATTTCGGAGGCTATAGACCAGTTAGCCCTCTATGAATTTATGGATTCCGGGGCACGCGATAAATTTCAGAGCTTGCTGGAAGATTTTCATGAACAGATGGTCCAAGGTTTTTTTCAAGATTCCCAAAATATCCTGAATAATCTGGCGAATGACGATGAAATAAGTATCAGGGGTGCGCTAAACGAAATTAATCGAATGCTCAGAGATCGCCTGGCTGGTCGTGATGAGAATTTCGATAATTTTATAGACAAATATGGAGAGTTGTTCGGTGAGGCGGAGGATAAGCGAAGACCGTTAAATATTGACGAACTTATCCAAAAATTTAGAAATAATTTTATTGCGATGCATTCAATCTCTGCCAGTCTTTCTGACGGCGTCAGACATGAGATTTCAGAAATATTGGCCCTCTCTATGGATCGTGAGATGTCGTCGTCATTGAGTGAACTTGCTGGACATATTCAGGAAATTTCACCCTTCGACGATTTGATTGACGCATATAAATTTACGGGATCCTCACAGATTTCATTGGGAAAAGGGATGGAATTAGCTGACGAAATGCGTCGGATCAATGAACTGGATTCCACAATAAGAGAGGTGATGAGAAGTGGAAGGGTGGCCGATCTTGATTTAGACGAAGTAGAAGATCTTTTGGGGGAAGAAGCGAGATTCGAACTGGAGGAAGTTCGTCGAATGGTGCAGGCATTGGAAGAGGCTGGTTATCTCAATGCAACGCGGGATCGATTCTCACTTGGGCCATTGGCCATAAGACAGATAGCTCAGAAAGCTATGAAACAGGTTTTTGACCGAATGAAAAAAGATAGAGCCGGTGATCATGAGGCCTATATTAGTGGGGATTGGGGAGACCTAACGGGAGACACACTTCCGTATGAGCCTGATAGGTCATTCAATATAAATTTGCAGAGATCTCTGTTTAATACAGTTAAACGTCAAGGTGCTTCTCTACCCCTAAATATGTCTTATGAAGACCTTGAGATTAATGAGCATGAACATCTGACTAGGTCGGCAACGGTGTTAATGATTGATCAAAGTCGGTCAATGGGAATGTATGGCACCTATACTTCGGCCAAGAAAGTAGCCTTGGCTTTGTATTGGCTGATCAAAACCAAGTTTCCTCGGGATAAATTTTTTGTTGTCGGATTTTCTGACTACGGGATGGTTATACAGGGGGAAGATATCGCTGAGTCAACCTGGAACCACTGGATTGCGGGAACTAATATGCACCACGGCCTCATACTGGCGCGCCAATTGTTGGCTCGTGAGAATGCTGGTAATAAACAGATCCTTATGGTTACGGACGGGGAACCAACTTGCCACATGGAGGGTGGTCAGGCTTATTTCAGCTACCCACCCAGTGATAGAACTCTGGATCAGACGCTGCGAGAGGTGAAGCGCTGCACTAGTGAAGGCATAGTCATAAACACATTCATGCTGGAAGAAAATTACACCCTTATGGAATTCATTGATAGCATGGTCAAGATTAATGGTGGTAGGGCCTTTTACTCGAGTCCGGACGAGCTGGGGAAATACGTTCTTGTGGATTATATAAAGGGGAGAAGGCTTCGGGTTTAGCCTAGCTGAAACTGTGGATATCGGAGCTTTCTATACTTGTGCATTCGAAGGTCAGGTCATAGAGCGCCTCACTGATATCCTATACTTATTGCCGGATGAGCCGGTTTTTGGCTAAAATAGGCATGATTCTGTGCGGGTGTGCAGTGTCAAATGTTTATTAACTTAATTCGTTGATAGGAAGGTTTAAGAAGATGGGAAGTAATGATCTTGCTCTAA
>VFFS01000042.1 GCA_009392815.1 SAR202 cluster bacterium | reverse complement strand
AAATTCCAGCCCATACAGCAGTACTTACAGCTCCTGACTCAAATTGATTTCCTGGCACTCTGGGTGTTAGGTCTGTTCTGTTATTTCCGGCACATTCCATCGTCACAGCTTGCGTATGCTTCGGAAATTTGGACAGATCTGAATAAGTAAAAGAACCTGGGTTTTTGAAGGAGCCGTTTACGTTTACAACCCAGTCGGTATCTGGGGAATCTGAAATATCCGGGAAATCGAAGTGATTTCTGATATAGAAAACGGAGTTGGGAGTCAGCCACGAATCAAGGGCTAGGGTCGGGGTCTCACCTATCATAGGTTCGGTCTCAAGGGGTTTGAGATTTTTATTTATTGGCCGGGCTACCCTTGGTGAATCCATTAGCTGGGGGCCCCCGGCCTTACTACACTTACAATGCATCTTCTGCCTCCTATAAATTTATAAAACAACCAAACATATCAACGTGACGAGCTTAACTGCAGCCATAGGTTTGAATCAAGCCCTTCAGATAGGTAATTATTCTACGGTTTGCTTAATGTAACCGGATCAGTAGGCACGGATGAATGATGAATTATTTGACATTAAGATTCATCTTGTCTATTTGAAGTATATTAAGGCAAAGAAATCGATTATCGGAACATTTATTTAAAATATTTTCAAGACAGTGAACAGATACAAGAATGAAGTTTTTGTTGGGAGGTATTTCCGTTGACGGAAGGAAAAATAACAGAAATTACGATAACGCCTGTTCCTTCCCACTATCATAAAATGGTTGGCCGACCGGCATTTGCCGATGATATTGGGAATCAGAGAACCGAATGGCTTGTTAGGGCAAGGACGGATAGTGGAATCGAAGGTCTGACTGTAGCCAACAGGTTCATGCAACAATTCCACGGGTTTAATTCATCTGATGGAACCATTCGTGGCCTAATATCATTACTAAGCGAGACTTTTATTGACCGGTATGTAAGTGAATTATTGGAAGTGTCAGACGGTCAAGTAGTGGGAGTGTCATCTGTTCACAAAGAGGCTTTCTGGCTTCATGGCTGGATGAGTATCTTAGCTTTTGACCTCTTGGGTCAGGAGCTTGGTCTGTCTTGTATAGATCTTTTGGGTGGTAGAGTTAGAGATCAAGTTCCTGCTTACGATACTACCTTGTTTTTCCAGGATTTTCTTCGACCAGATATCGGGGGTAGACAGGTTGCGTTGGATGCAGCCAAGTCAAACAGTGATGGCTACAGGGCTTTCAAAATTAAGGTTGGTAGGCCGGGTCGTTGGATGTCACCCCAGGCTGGACTTGAAAGGGATATAGAGGTTGTGCTGGGTGTCCGTGAAGCAGTGGGTCCGGACTGCCGGATTATGGTTGATGCTAATTTTGGCTATGATGGTCGACTTGATTTACTGGAAGATTTTATAAGAGAAACCCTACCCGCTAATCTATTTTGGATGGAGGAAATGGTTAATGCTGACGTGGGTGATTACCGTATGATTCGTCATGCCAGAGATCGGATCGGGTCTAGCGCAATGTTAGTATGCGGTGAAGTGGATATTGACCCTCCAAGCCCGGTATTTCGAGATTTAGTGAATGAAGGATTGATTGACGGTTATCAGCCCGATATTGTGGTTGCGGGGTTTTCTCGGTGGCAGGATCTCGAAAAATGGTTAGGTCCGACCGGAGTAATATCCCAGCCTAGGAACTTCGGCAATTCTAATTTTGGAAATAGAGCAAGCTTGATTTTTGGAGCTTCTTCAGAAACATTTGAGATGTTGGAAGATGAACGATATCTTCCCAATGTGTACAAACATGACGATGTTCAGTTCACGGATGGGTCCTATTCATTACCTACGGGAACAGGACTGGGCTTGGGAATTGATGAGGATTTGTACAGGAAATATTCTGGGTATGAAGTGATTATTAAGTAGAGACATCATATGAAGGCATCGGTTTAATTTTAGCGGTTTATATATGGAATATGGTTTTGTTCTGCCCAAACTGACTGACGGAGAAAAACTCAGTAAATTTGCAATATCCGCTGAGGAATTTGGATTTCACTCAATATGGGCTGCTGACCATATTGCGTTGCCTGTTGAAGAGACTGACCTGTATCCCTACACTGACGATGGTCGGTTCACGGCTAATTTTGAAGATCCGCAATTAGACGCTTTTACCTTATTGAGTTTTGTGGCGTCCCAGACAACACAAATAAAGCTAGGCACTTCTGTTGTGATTGTTCCTTATCGAAATCCCATTGTGCAGGCAAAGATGTTTGCGTCTCTGGATGTTCTGACCGAAGGGAGAGTTATATGCGGGGTTGGGGTAGGTTGGTGGAAACAGGAATTTGAAGCATTAAATGCACCTTTCAAAGACCGTGGTCTCGCTACGGACGAATACCTTCAGATATTTAAGCTCCTGTGGAATACCAACAAGTCAGAGTTTCAAGGTAAAACATACGAATTCTCCGGCATTGCATTTTTTCCTAAGCCAGTACAAAAACCGAAGGGTATACCAATCTGGGTAGGAGGACACACCAGGAGAGCCGTTAGGAGGACTATTAAGTTTGGTGACGTTTGGCATCCAACACGACTTAGTCCCGACCAAATAGAATCGATGCTTCCCTATATCAGGGAGCAGTGCAAAGAATATGATAGAAATATCGACGAAATATCGATTTCTCTAAAGCGGACTCTTCATTTCACCGACATAGGTATTGAGACAAATTCAAAGGCTCGTTCTCAAGCCGCATTGATTGATTCCACAGCGGCAATAATTGAGGATATTAAGAAATGTGAGCAATTGGGTATCACTCAGCTGACCTTCGATTTTCAAACAAGCGAATTGGACGAATGTATAAGGATTATGGAGCATCTTGCTGATATAAAAAAGTAATTCGTGACTGGAATTTATTTTTCATTTTTAGCGAGTTGTAGCCTGTGGGTGATTACCTGATCCATTGTCTAACCACAAATGGGTTTTGTTTCATCTCCGATCTTCAAAGTTAATTTAGAGGTGACCTATGCGAGAGAAGATGAGGGACAAGTCAAGAGATGATTTGGCTTATGCTTTGAACCTGTTTGGTGTGAAAGCTGAAATGTCTGATCGAGGGCGACCGGAGGAAAAGGTTGAGAACTCCTGGTATCAGAGGTCACTTGGGGTAATCGATATTTCTGAAGGACCGATCAGGTGGATAAATATTCTCAAAAGAGATAGAAGTAAAGACAGTCCACCAAAATGGTGGGTTGTGATGGGGATTCCAGATACGGTGGAAATATCCAGGTCTAAAGAGATCAAGATCAAAACGGTAAGGAAGAAAAATTTTCCTTTGTTTGGAAAGGTGGTCGACGTGGTTTGGAAGGGTGACAGTGGTAGCACTGGCTTGGGTAGTACTCTATCAATCGATCAAGACGTGAAAATGTTGTCAGAGCGCCTGGGCAACATGGAAATTAAGAGCCACTCCAATTCAAATAACTGTGAGAATTGTGGGGAAAAACGAAACGGGACGTCATCATTTTGCGTCTCATGTGGAGGATTTCTCGGGTTTCAAGGGTGGACATTAGGATTTGATAAAAGGTTTACCCCATCTAATAAAGATTGGGAAGTCATTGGGAAGATTTGTGACTATATTCTTTCATCTCCTCGCAGTTTCTAGAAACTCCAACGCAGTAGGTCAGATAAAGTTAAGTAGAGATCATAGGTAGGTAATAGTTTGTATTTATCTGGCATCTTCCGAGGAGGTTTTAATTGGGAATTACTCTGATACGTGGGAAATATGTAATTAGCGAGATCACTGGCCCAAGTTCAGCAGTTGTTTTATCAGATGGTGCTGTTTGCCAGCGTGACGGCGAGATAATAGAGGTTGGGCGGTATGAAGAGCTTAAGGACCGATATCAATACGATGAAATAATTGGATCGAGTAGTTTTGTAGTGATGCCAGGTTTGGTTAATGACCATTCTCATGTTGGATTAACTCCATTTCAACATGGAGCTCCCGACTTACCGCTAGAACTATGGGGATTTGCTCGAATGCGCGCAAAAGATGTGGACCCGTATTTGGATCATCTTTACGGGGCCGCCCTCATGATCAAGTCGGGAACCACAACGGTGCAAGCTCTACATCTGCCGGCGAAAGGAAAAGGGCCATTCAATCTTGAGAACTCGGAAAAAGTCATTCAAGCATATCGGGAATCAGGGATGCGCGTTTCTTATGCTCCTATGCTAGCGAACAAAGATTCGCTGCTGGTCGGTGCTCGAGGCGGAGAGGACGAGTTTGCTGACGTACTGCCTGAAGATTTATCCAGACGATTCAAGGAACTTACCGGTCCATCCTATATACCATCTGAGGAAATAATCGCCATGGTGGAGGATCTTTACTCAAAATATTATGAGAGACCTGAGGAAAAAATTCGTGTAACGGTGGCGCCGAGCAATGTTCATCGGTGCACTGACAACTTACTTGTTGGATTGCGTGATCTAGCTTCAAAGTATGAAACTGGAATTCATATTCATCTCCAGGAGACGATATACCAGAAATTGTATGGACTGCGCACATGGGATAAAACGCCACTTCAACACCTAGACGATCTCGATTTCCTAGGACCGGATGTGGTCTGTGGTCATGGGGTGTGGGTTACAGATGAAGATATCGAAACAATGGCTTCTCACAGGGTGTATATATGCCACAATGCCAGCTCTAATCTGAGACTAAAGTCAGGGATAGCCCCCGTGAATTATTTTCTCGACAATGGTTTAAAAATTGCTCTTGGTAGTGACGAGGCGGGCCTTAACGATGATAAAGATATGATTCAGGAAATGCGACTTGCTCTCAATGTCCATAGAGTTCCCGGAGTGGACAAAACTCCTCCGACGGCACATCAAATATTTCAGATGGCTACCGTTAATGGTGCCCATGCCAGTAGTTTTGGTGATCGTGTCGGGACGTTAAAGGTGGGTAAAAAGGCAGATATTGTATTAATGAATCTAGAGAACATTGAGAGGCCATATCTAAATCCTGAAGTATCAATCATAGACGCTGTGGTACATCGGGGTAGGAGTATAGATATAGACACGGTCCTTGTTGAGGGTGAGGTAATTATGAGAGGAAGAAAGTTAACCCATATTGACGAGGAAATCCTATATAAAGAAGTAGAAAATATGATGTCTCGGTCCCCAACCAAAGATGAGCTGGATCGAAGGGACTTGGCAGAGAAAATTCAGCCCTACCTTGGGAATTTTCTTGAAGGTGCTTTGCCGCCGTCAGACCAGACACATTATTACTACAACGCAAAATCTTAGCATTTAAATTCTATAGGCACTGTTTGAATAGGGCCCACACACGGAATTGGAACGGGATATTCCCCCATTCATACGATTAATTCCGTACTTCATTACGTGTGACTAGCCTCAGTGGGAAGAAGCACACCCAGATGATACGTGCTACTGTGGAGGGCGCGATATTTAAATTCTTGAAGGAGAATGATTTAGATCAATGACGTCAATTGGAATTGTAGGGTGTGGGGCGATAGGTCAGGCGCTTCTCAAAGCTTCGGAGGCGGGCTCTCTTACACTCCCAATAATGGGCCTTTCCAGCAGAACAGAGCAAACTGCTCGTGCTTTTCTGTCTACCCTCCATAATCCCCCCGAATACTGTTCACAGACTGAACTTGTAGCCAAGTCAGACCTTATTGTTGAGGCTGCTGGCGGTGATGTTATTCCTGAACTTGCCTATGAGACTTTTCAATCTGGTAAGGACCTTATGGCTATAAGTGTTGGAGCTTTAATATCACACCCAGAAATATTGGACATGGCTAAGGAGAGATCTTGCAAAATTTATGCACCTTCGGGAGCTATAGCCGGGTTGGATGGTATCAAGTCCGCATCGTCGGGAAGAATAGACAGTGTAGTGATGACCACACGAAAACCAGTAGAGGCATTAGAAGGTTCTCCTCATCTGACTGAAAGAGGTATATCAGTCCTAGGATTGACTGAAGAACAGGAGATTTTCTCGGGTACTGCAAGAGAGGCTTGTCTTGGATTTCCAGCCAACGTTAATGTTTCGGCTGCTGTTAGCTTTGCTGGGATTGGTCCCGATAGGACTCAAATCCGTATAATAGCCGTCCCTGGATTGGATAGAAATTGTCACGACATAGTTGTGGAAGGTGAGTTCGGCAGGTTACATATAGAAATAGAGAATATACCCACTGAAAACCCTCGTACAGGTAGGCTGACGGTGATGTCTATTATACGGACGCTGCAGGGCATTGCTCACCCACTACAGATAGGCACATAGGCCTGTAAGTTTTCTTGGGCATAGTCTGAATTTGGGGAAAGCGAATATACTTCTCGCTGATAAAGACGTATATCTTGAAGCTACGGCCGTTGCGTTTGGCTAACTTCAGATAGGAAACTTATCAAATGTTTGAGCACTGCTTCAGGTTGTTCTTGTTGTACCCAGTGACCGGCATTATCCACCAGATGCATATTTTCCATGCGAGTGCATACTTCTTCTTTCATTCTGTCTATGGAACCCGGTTTTTGATAGATTCCCCAATCTTGCTGGCCCGCAACAAACATTGCGGGAACCTGAATTTTCATTCCTGAAAAAAGTTCCAATGCTCGCTTGTTGCCCTCACTACCTCCAGACCTATACCAGTTGAGTCCTCCCTGAAAGCCTGTTCTTCCATATTCTGAGACGTATACCCGCAGCTCATCTTCGCTTAACCATTTGCAAGATGCTATTTGCTGAGACGTCGGCATATGCTTTGCCACTGCCTCGGCCATCGTATCTTTCAGGTCCATAATGTAATACGTGGGCATCTTTGCTAATTCTTCTGCGGTCCAGGAGGACAAAGGGAACGGATTATTATTCTCCCAATCGGCACTCTTGTGATGGTAATAGGCTCTAATGAAAGCTGCCAATCCATCTCTTGAATTTGTGATGTCTGAGTTAGCCGTTGGAGTTCTGTAATAGTGTTGGTAGTGCTTTCTGGGTCTTGGTAATGAAGCCAAATCTTCGTTAATTAAATCAACTGGGTCTTTATCTTTTTTCATATCCGTCGAAGTATCGAATGGAAGAGAAGGGGCACCGGTAAAAGGAGCACTCATCATAACGACCGAATCGTATACATCTGGCCTGATCAGGGCAGACCATCCGGCAACAGCCGCCCCGGAATCGTGACCCATAATGCTTGCTACTTTTTCGTATCCTAGTGCTGAAACAAACCCTAATATGTCCCTCACAAGATTTACTTGATAGTAGGAAGAAAGGTTCGATACGTATGAATTATCCCATCCAGTGGTTGCTCCAAATCCTCTCTGGTCAGGGGCAACAACATGATAGCCAGACTCTGATAACGGCA
>VFFS01000041.1 GCA_009392815.1 SAR202 cluster bacterium | reverse complement strand
TCTCTACGAAATAGTTGAGTACTAGGCAGCTATATTTTTAATAAATCGCTTTAAAATCCGGCTATCTTGTCACAGACATAAATAAAGGGCTTATTGGCCAGGAATCTGCGAATGTTTTCTTTGAATATCTCGCGCCTTCCCTCGTAGGTACGAGGGCTATCGGATGAAGCATGTGGGGAAATAATTACATTATCCAGATCCCACCAGGGGCTATCCTTAGGCAATGGTTCAACTTCGAAGGCATCTATCCCTGCTCCAGCTATTTTTTTGTTTTTGATTGTGTGGAATAGGGCATCTTCATCGATAATTCCTCCACGAGAAATAATAATTATGTGAGCACTTGGCTTCATTAAGGCAAGCTCTTTTGCTCCAATCATTCCCTTTGATTCTAATGTGTAAGGTGCTGTTATAACTAACCAATCAGATATTTTCATGATGTCATCCAATCGGTCGATTCCCCAGACATCTTCCACTCCGGGAGGAGGCGCTATTGGATTTTCATCAACGGCGTACACGTCCATACCGAATCCTGTAGCTCTACGAGCCACAGCCATACCTATCCCACCCAAGCCAAGAATTCCCATAGTCCCGTCTTCCATATCAATGAATGAACGTGTGTACTTGGCGCCATCCCAAACGTGGGTCTTCTGATCTGTCATCATCTCGTTGGTACGATGGGCAAAAGCTAAGCACATTGAGAAAACATGATCAGCCATAGGACCCGTGTGGGGACCTCTAGCATTCGTGAGCACAACATCACTGTCTACAAGTTCTCTTATCGGAGTCAATTTATTTATCCCAGTGCCCGGACAATGCAGCCATCGAAGACGTTGGGCTTCTATGAAAACATCCCGAGTCGGTTCTCCCATAAAAACATCAGCATCCCTGATTTCTTTAGCCTGATCTTCCTCAGTCAAAGCGAAAACCAAGTCTAAACCAGGAAATTCTTCTAGAAGACTTTCTTCGAATCCGTCGCCTAATAGGCTCGTTACAACTACTTTCATGATCTGCTCCCTAAAATTTCTTATGCCGGGACTTGCTGGATTAGGGCGATTATACAGTGACATTAAAACTTTATAGTCTGGAATGAAAACAGATAATTTATGACTGGGAAAATATCCGTTTTGCTAGAATGAACAAAATAGGAGGGCTAATGGGTCGCTACAAAATTTTGTGTACTGTGCCATCGACCATTATTCCTCGATCGCCGTTCCTTGAACACAGTGTAAACAAGATCGCATCCTTTGATTTCTGGGAACGGGAATATCAAATCCCTCAGGACATTTTGCTGCAAAAACTTCGTGATTGTGACGCCTTATTGACTGACTCTGCCCTTCCAATTGGCAAAGATATTATCGATTCAGTCAAAAGTTCTCTTAAAATTATTGCTGATGTTGGAGTTGGATATGACAACATTGACATTGAAGAAGCAACAAAAAACCACATCCCAGTCTGTAATAATCCCCATATTTTGCAGGACAATGTTGCAGAATTAAATTTTGCTCTGATGTTAACCATCGCAAAAAATATTTATAGAGCAGACAAACATGTCAGAAGCGGCCAATGGACAAAAGATCAAACGTCACACAACCAAATAGATCACGTTGACAGCCTTCTTGGATCAGATCTTAAAGATTCCAATTTGCTCATAGTTGGACTCGGAGAAACTGGGGTGGAAGTTGGTCGCAGAGCCATTGGATTTGGAATGAATATTTCCTATTACTCCCGTACAAGAAAGCAAGACTTAGAAAAAAAGATGGGTTTTAAATGGATCCCCACATTAGAAGAAGGTATCCAAAATGCCGATTTTATAAGTATAAATGTTCCCCTCACTGATAAGACTCACCGAATGTTTGGACCTGCCGAATTCAATCTCATGAAGTCAAATGCAATACTGGTCAACACCGCTAGAGGGGAGATTGTTGATACTGATTCTTTATACGAAGCATTGGCCACAAATAAAATAGCTGGGGCAGGTCTAGATGCAATCAGCCCAGAACCAATCCCTATCGACCATCCATTATTAACCTTGGACAATTTTGTTGCGACTCCTCACTTTGGGGGACACAGTGTCACTTCAAGACGAAAGTTAGGAGAAGCAATACTGTCCACTTTGGAAGGTTATTTGGCACAGGGGAAACTAACCAATTGTGTAAACATGCAAGTCACAGCGATTTAAGATAGAGGAAATCAGTCGGTAAAAATGATCATAGGAATTCCCAAAGAAACTACAGATCAGGAACTTAGAGTTGGAATAACGCCAGCAGGTGTTGCAAGTCTGGTAGGACTAGGTCACCGAGTGCTTATAGAGAGCAGTGCGGGTATCGGAAGTGGCATACCAGATAATAATTATTTGGCGAATGGAGCTGAACTTGTTTCCAGTAGTGACGTTATATTTTCTTCTTCCGATATAGTGGTGAAAGTTAAGGAAGTCCAAGCATCGGAATGGTGCCTACTCCACCCTGACTTGGTTACGTTCTCGTTTCTATCACTGGGTTCCAATCCAGAACTGGCAGAAGCATTGCTGAAGAACAAAGTGACCACACTAGCATACGAAACTATTGAAATGAAGGATGGCTCCTTACCGATACTTAAAACAATGAGCGC
This sequence comes from SAR202 cluster bacterium, assembly GCA_009392815.1. Taxonomy (GTDB): domain Bacteria; phylum Chloroflexota; class Dehalococcoidia; order Lucifugimonadales; family UBA826. The sequence continues at coordinate 7,830 of VFFS01000041.1, read as the reverse complement.
TTTAACCGGAAGATTAGCGGTTGATGTGGCAGCTCACTATCTCAAAAGTTCTCAAGGCGGCTCTGGGAAACTCTTAAGTGGCATAGAAGGAGTCTCACCCGCCAATGTGCTTATACTCGGAGCAGGTGTTGCTGGGTTTAATGCAGCTGAATTAGCTATAAACATGGGTGCCCAGGTAACAGTTCTAAGTCGCGGAAAGCAACGTCTCACGGAACTGAGAATCCGTCTTCGTAGCAATAAGCGACTGAATGTTGGCATTGCAACAAATGATTTAGTTTCCAAAGCTGTATCCAAGTCGGACGTAGTAATTGGTGCAGTACGAGATGCTGGGGGTGCCGTCCCCAAGTTAGTAACACGGGCAATGGTTCAATCTATGCAAAAAGGATCGGTCATAGTTGATGCATGCATTGATCAAGGAGGATGCTTTGAAACAAGCCGAAAAACCACGCTTACTAATCCAATATATGTGGAGGAAGGTGTGACGCATTACTGCGTACGTAATATGCCGGGGTCAGTGCCGCGCACCGCAACAGAATCCCTCTGTAATGCTACCCTACCCTATATACATGCGATTGCCAAAAACGGTCTTGATGGCGCAACTAAAAAAGATAGTGCACTTGCCCTCGGTATTAACACCACAAATGGTCAAATAGTCAACAAATCAGTAGCGGAATCTCTTAGAATAAACTCAAATTAAACAATCCGGCGCCGCCTCTGTAACTCAAGATTTTTAATTAAACAAAACATATGGATTAGAGAATGAAAAATAACAATGTTTCTTTTGTTCAAATGGCCGATCCTCAATTTGGAATGTATTCCTCAATCAGTAAATTGAGTGATGCGGATAAAGCTGAAAGGCGGCAAAGAGGTATAAACATCGAATATACAGGGCCCATCTTAGAAGGATTCGCCAAAGAAACTTCTCTTTTTACCGAAGCGATCGAGACCGCTAATAAAATCAACCCTGACTTTGTCGTAATTTGTGGTGACATGGTCCATAACTCCGATTCCGAGGAACAGTTTCAGGAGTTGATAAGAATTTCACGACTCCTAAATGAGGACATCAAACTTTACTGGGTGGCTGGGAATCATGATGTTGGAGATAAACCAACACGAGCAGGTCTAAATAAATATAGGGAACAATTTGGAGAATACAATTATTCATTTCAAGAAGAAAACTGCTACTTTATCGTTCTTAACAGCTCTATCTGCTATGACCCCAGTTCAGTTCCCGATGAATGGGATAGCCTGATTTCCTTTCTCGAGAAGGAACTTCGAATAGCTGCATCATCCCAACAGAGACACAAGATAATTTTCATGCACCACCCTTTATACCTAAACGACCCCAATGAAGGTGATAACTACTTCGTTATTCCTTCAGAGAGGCGTGCAAAAATAATCGATTTAATTACCGAATATGATGTGAGTGCTGTTTTCACAGGTCATCTTCATAAGAACAATTACCAAAAACTGGGAGGCACCGAATTAGTATCCACCGGACCTGTTGGATTTCCGATCGGAAACGACCCGTCTGGCATTAGACATGTGCAATTAACTGAACATTCTTTGACACATAAATATTCAACCCTAAATGGCTGACAATTAATCGACAGTAATCCCTCCAATAATTCCCGACGACTATATGAACCTTGCTTAATCATCCAAAATGATATTGGCATGCGTCGAATGAACAACTGAATATTTCAAAAAACTGTAGTTATGGATAGGTAGTGAATTTTGTCTATTAAGTTGAATATCCCAACGATGGGTCCAATCGCATTTAGGCATCAGTTTTGTCAAAATACCTAACTTTCGGGGAGTCCGCCAGTAGTGGCTCCATAAAATCGGCAGTTCCGTCATTTTCACGGAAAGCGACATAATTCTGATGATGCGCTCTTGATTCCCACTCCTCCACCATAATGAGACTATTTTCGTTTTCCTTGTCGACAGAAAGGAAAACATAATTACATCCATCATACGAACGGGTCACAGGGTAATTTCTTCGACACATATCTATAAACTCTGGACTACGACCTTCTTTACAAAGAAACTCGACAATAACCAAACATGACATTTCGCGTACTCCCTCAGAGAATTGATACTTCCTAATATGGGACACTGCCCTGATGCATCAGGAATCATACGGAACCACTTTTAGGAGGCAAAAACAATCAGGTATTTAATTTGTTTTGTCTTCTGATCAAACGACGAGTAAGTTTATATAGAAAATATGTGATGACTCCAATGATTCCTATCACAGGAGAGAAGATTAATACCCATATAAAAAAGTCGGCAATATGCTTGAAGAAAGAAACCAAGTTACGCAATGAGTCACTGACAGAATCTTTGGCATTCCATTGATCACCAGTGATGGGTACGGATTCCACCATTCGAAGATTCAACATTGAATTTGCGGTAGTCTTAACAAAATAGTTCATACGACCTTGTAGGCTATCTATCTCACCGCGAATCCTCATCAGCTCTTTTTCGACTTTGATAGCCTCATCTATATTTCTAGTATCCTGAAGAAGGACTAAGAATCTATCCTCCGTACCCTTCATGACATTCAACCTTGCCTCTGTGTCTATATACTCTTCAGTGACGTCGTTGGAATATATATTTTCATTTGAAACTAACACAGAAATCTTTTTTATCTCGGCGATTATTGAATAAAATTTTGAGCTCGGGACCAGCAAAGTCATATTGGTATAACGCTGTTCATAACTCCCTGTATCAGAATTAGTAATCCTGCCTTCGTGGGATAGAACCAGTTGCCTGACCATCTTCGCGGCTTCCTCGACGTCATCTACCTCCAGAGTTAAAGATCCATTTACTTGTATTTTAGATCCGTCCTCATGGGCTGTTACGAGTTCGGCCTTCATTCTTGAAGTACCCATAGCTGTTGAAGAAACAGCCGCCGCAGAATCGGCCATAAATCCCATTTCAGGACTGCCAAATTCATGTTCTGACGAGCAAGAAAAAAATAGAAACAAAAACGGTATAAATAAAATAAAACTAAATGTCTTCATTCAACACAAGCTTCCTCAGTCAAATTAGAATCACCACCTCTTATACCCATACTATTCAAGGTATAAACACAGGCAAAGATGATTTGAGTCACTTTTGGCCATAATTTTTGGTATTCGCCCTGCCAAGTAGTCTCAAATACATGAACATTTCAGTAAAAATACCGGATTCAAAACAGTATTACCGTTTAAAAAGATACTTGTAGGAGTCAGCAGTCGGCTTCCATCCCAGAACATCCTTTGTATAGGAGTTATCCCGCCATCTGAATTTATTGTCTGAAACAGCTTCAAAGATTTCATATCTGAAAGAGTCCGGGGCACTGAGACATAAATCGATTAGTTGTAAACAGTCTGAGTGACTCAGATAGACAGGGTATTGGCGAGGAACTTTGGGACGATCTGTGTCTATAACAGCCCCCAGTCTCAGATTTAGTATTGAGATACCATGGACATCAGAATAATAGCGACCAAGTGCCTCTCCAAAAATTTTGCTCACTCCGTATAGACTGCCAGGACGCAAGGGGGAGGTATGATCGATCATTGGCCAATTTTTGGGTAAGTTTTCGTAATCTCCCGCTACTAGGTTCTTATACTCGGGATCCTTCTCATAACCTTGAATAGTTCCACCAGAACTGGCAAAAATAATACGTTTCACCCCAGCAATACGACTAGCCTCGTAGACATTGAATGTCCCATGTATGTTGGTAGAAACGATTCCATCCCAATTATTAGTCAATCCGGGAGTAGCAAGGGCTCCTAAATGTAAAACCGTGTCTATATCGGTAAAAGCCATCTGTATGGACTCAAAGTTTGATATATCCGCTTGGGTAGATGCGATATCTTCCAAAGGACGTCTATTAAGAGCCGTAAACTCGTATTTCTCACCTAAATTTTTAATTACAAGACCACCAATAAGTCCACTTGCACCGGTTACTAATACCTTTTGTCTTGTGGCCAATTGATACTCCCGTTAGCTATTGTTTATTGAGCTAACCATTTACCTCTAACTATTAATTTATATTTTATTTCGAACCAACATAATACGGGCCAATAGCTTTACTTATAGTTCCCTTACTTGGGAAAATGCTAACATCAGCATAAAAGCAATACATGTGGGAGTTGACAATGGTGTTGTTAAATCAAAAAACTGACGTTGAGCTCGTAGGACACCTTATACGACGGGCAGCATTTGGGGAGCCAGTAGACCTTCTCGAGCAAAAATCTACAAGATCATATGAAACCCTAGTGGAAGATCTTATAAATGTCGATAAATTCCCGAGACTTAATGAGGATCTACTAGAGCGTCACAATATTCAGCACGCTGACGAAGAATCAAGGCAATGGACACGCGCCCGGTGGATATACCGAATGATAAATTCTGAACGGCCTCTTGAAGAAAAAGTCGCTTTAATGTGGCACGACGTTTTTGCTACTGGAGATTCTAAAGTCGGCAACAATCCAATGATGCGCACCCACTATGAAATGCTTAGAGACTATGGTTTAGGAAACTTCCGTGATCTACTACTAGCTCTGGCCAAAGATCCTGCAATGATTTATTGGCTGGATCAACAGATGAACCATTCAGAAGCTCCCAATGAAAATTTCGGGAGAGAGTTGCTTGAACTGTTCAGTATGGGCATAGGCAACTACACGGAGGAGGATGTGAAAGAATGCGCTAGAGCATTCACAGGGTGGACTAAATCACAGACTATCCCCAGGTATCCCAATGGCTTCTATGACAGTGAGTTCATATTTAGGGAAGAAGACCACGATAACGGGCCAAAAACTTTTCTGGGTGAAACGGGAAACTTCAACGGAGACGACATTATAGACATAATCGTAAAGCAGCCGGCTACTGCACAATTCGTCGCTGCACAGATTTATGATTTTTTTGTCTCGGACAATCCTGATGAAGCTCGCATCGATGAGATATCCAGAGTATTTATTGAATCCGAATACGTCATTTCAGATGTGTTGAGATTTGTATTTAACAGCGATTTCTTTAAAGAATCTCGATTTAACAAAGTTAAAAGCCCAGCAGAACTGGTTGTGGGAACAGCTATACTAGCGGGTCGTCACCAGACTCCCTATGAATACGGTCTCACAAAAATGGCTACTGCCACAAAGAACATGGGGCAAGATTTACTTAATCCGCCTACCGTAGAAGGATGGCATACCGGTAGAGAATGGATAGATTCATCTTACTTGGTGGAGAGAATAAATTTTTCCTCAAAAATGATTGGTGACCTAGAGGCTCCAGGCACTTCAAAAATACTAGCCCGTATCTCCGCAGATAGACTGACAATGACTCCCGATGAATTACTGGATGAATGCTTGTCTGAGATGGGTAAAATACATCTCAAAGCCCCTTCCCGCGCCATCTTGTTTGAAGAGCTCAATGTCACTTCAGATTTAACCTGCGGAACTGAGGAATTCGAACAGGTTGTTTCACAGGTTTTACGACTTATCGTCTCTTCTCGGGAATATCAATTCGCATAGATCTTTCCCTATCACATGGTTTAGTGCAGAAAGGAGAAAACACATTATGGTAAGCAAAACGAAATCAGCTAAAGAAACAAATAACCGGCCTCCTGTGTTTGTAGTGCTCCAGTTGTCCGGCGGCAATGATTTCATGAGTACCGTTATCCCCTACAATGACCCTCATTATTTTGAATATCGAAAAACAGTGGGAATCCCGGAAGATGATGCTCTCCACATAGATGGTGGTTATGCATTTCATCCATCCATGGGATCTATCAAGAATCTCTGGGATGAGGGTAAGGTGGCTATATTTCCAGGCACAGGATATCCATCTCCAAATCGATCTCACTTTCGCTCAATGGACATTTGGCACACAGCTAATCCAGAGGCACTTAGTTCGGATGGATGGCTTGGAAAAACAATAAGGGACTTGGACCCCCAAAAGGAGAATGTAGTCACTGGTGTGAGTTTCGGATCTGGTCTACCACGGGCTATGTACCTATCTGGCACACCGGCAATATCAGTTTCTGAACTCGAAGGTTACGGATTGCTCACTGACCTAGCTGGTAGGCAGCAAAGACAGGCAATAAAGGCATTTACTCGAATGTATGCCCCTGAAGAATTTGAAGAGGCCGACGTAGTCTGGGACCACCTCGGACAAACCGGAATCGATGCATTGACCGGGGCAGATATGCTTAAGACGGCTCCTCCGGCATATACATCGAGTGTTGAATACGCCAATGACGCTCTTTCCCAGAGTTTAAAAGGAATCGCTCAGGTTCACTTATCGGGTATAGGCACAAGGATCTTCTATGCTCAACTAGGGGGATTTGACGTACATGGGGCCCAGATTCAAACACAACAAACACTTCTTCAAAATGTATCAAGATCGGTCGGAGATTTCTTTGACGATCTACGAGAAAATGACGGCTCACAAGAAGTAATTATGATGATATTTTCTGAATTCGGGAGACGAATAAAGGACAATGGCAATGGAACCGACCACGGCTCGGGCGGTGGGACTTTGTTGATAGGCGACCGTGTAAAGGGTGGCTTCTATGATCCTTATCCCTCTCTAGCTCCAGAAGATCAGCTGGATGGAGATATGCATTTCAGTCATGACTTCAGATCCATCTATTCAACCGTTTTGGAGCAATGGTTGGGGTTGAACCCAGTTCCCATAGTCAATGGGGCTTTCGACCAATTCGAAAATGTTTTTAATCTTTAGGCGACGCAATATAACCATGTACCTAACTTTGGATGGACAGATTCATGAGTATGCTCTTAGAAAATAATATAGACACAGACAACTATCCAACCCTCCTGAGAATGGGCCATAGATATAGATTTTGCCTAGGCCAACGGTTACCGGTAGACGGATTTTACGGGCCCTTGGATGTTTCACTTGGACAAGACGAGTGGTTGTATGTGCTCAATCGCTGGGAAAACGTCAACGGAGTCCCAAGAAACAGGTACGTCACGGTCACTTTAGACGATGAATATGGCGATTTTATATTTCCTCAGATTGATGGAGCGATGGAAGCTCGAGGCAGAGAAAGATTCCCGTCACCAGTAATGTGTGTTATCGACAGCGATGGCATTTTGTATTCAACAGACGAACACGCGAACTCAGTATTAATGCTTAGCACATCTGGTGAAACAATCGGTTGGTGGGGAGAAAAGGGAACAGATCCTGGTTATCTCAACGCCCCGTCTGGAATAACCATCGACTCAGACGAACATCTGTGGATAGTTAACTGTCAAAATCACAAGGTTCAATGTTTTACACGACAGGGGGAATATCTACAGGGATGGGGTGAGTTTGGGAATGAACCACATCAACTTAACTTTCCTTGGGGTATAACAATCGATCCTGTCAATCAAACATTTCTTATCGCAGACTGGAATAACAATCTAGTAAAGCGTTTTACCAGGGAAGGAGAACTGCTCCAGGTAATCGGTACACCTGGTACAGGTGTTGGCCAACTAAATAAACCTAGTTCGGTCGCCGTTGATCAGCATGGAGATATATATGTAGTAGACCGTGGAAACGACAGAGTATTAATCTTCAACCACAGAGGTATGTTTCTAGAGTCGTTAATTGGTGACGGAACTATGACTGACAAAGGAGTCCAAAAGCTCCTAACAAATCCTGATGCACTGAGGCTAAGAGACAATGTTGTCGACTTCGATAGGGAAAAGCGGTTCGCATCACCCACATCAGTCAAAGTGGATGATGAAGGACGTGTGTATGTTGTCGACACAGGAAGGTGGAGAATACAGGTTTACGAGAAGCTCTGGAGAATACTAGAACCTGACGAAA
>VFFS01000040.1 GCA_009392815.1 SAR202 cluster bacterium | reverse complement strand
ACGACCTCCAAGACACCGACAAAATTGTTTGTGTGGGAGGAATAGGAGCTCCAACTGTTGGTATTGAAAAGGTTCGTGGGAAACAGTCATACGACGCTTTGATAGCTTTGGAAAATCACCTTGATGTTAAGGCTACGGCCCTAATATCCAATGAAATAGGTGGCAGCAATTCGCTTGAACCTCTAATCCCAGCGGCCATATCTGGTTTACCTGTTGTGGATGCTGACGGTATGGGCCGCGCATTCCCAGAGTTCCAGATGAAAACTTTTTTTGTTTATGGAGTGCCATATGCCCCAATGGCAATAGCGGATGAGAAGGGAAATGTAGCAATAATTCCTAAGGCAATCACCAGTAAATGGGTTGAACGTATTGCAAGGTCAATAACGATACAGATGGGAAGTGTCGCTTGTTATGCCCTCGCTCCAATGACTGCCGCTCAAGTCCGTAATACTGCCGTGAAAGACAGTCTGACACTCAGTAAGAGCCTTGGAGATTCCGTGCGAAACGCCAACAAAACAAAAAGCGATCCTATAAATGCGATGCTGGAAGTTAATCCGGGAAAGGTGTTATACGAAGGCAAGATATCTGGTTTGCAGAGAAAAACCACTCAAGGATTTGCAAGAGGTGAAGTTACTGTGGATGGCTCTGGTGCCTTTGCTGGAACTGTTATGACAATCGAATTTCAAAACGAAAATCTAATAGCCAGGATTGGAAATGAAGTTGTCTGTGTTGTCCCAGATTTAATTTCCATCGTAGACAGTGAAAGAGGAGAACCAATTACTACAGAATTGCTCCGCTACGGATTCCGGGTTACTGTCATAGGGTTTCCTTCACCAGATCTCTGGACAACGGAAGAGGGGCTCCAGGTGGTAGGGCCCTCATGTTTCGGGTATGACGTAGATTACACCCCACTCGTTCTAACTCAATAATGACCACTATAAATCTTCAGATAAATAAACATTGATCATTTTTACCCAAAGTATTTACGTTAAATTGGAGTTGTCGAATGCGCATTGGAATTGACGTAGGTGGGACCAACACTGATTCCGTATTAATAGATGGAACACAGATAGTAAGAAAATCTAAAACTACCACCACTGAAAATATTACCAACGGGGTAAAAGATTCCTTACGTGCAATTCTACCGTCAGGCGATAACAATTTGGACGTGAATGCTGTGATGATAGGGACGACACACTTTACCAACGCTTTGCTTCAAAAAAATAGACTAGCTACAACTGCCGCCCTTCGTTTATGCCTACCAGCAACCCAAATGCTCCCACCAATGGTGGACTGGCCAAAAGAGATGAAAGAGTCCATAAAAGGCTACACATATCTGGTTGACGGGGGGTTTGAATTCGACGGACGGGAAATTTCTCCGATCGACAAAGACCAAATAAGAAAAGCTGCTGACGATATGGCAAACAGAGGAGTAGAAGCCATAGCAATCAGTGGAATTTTTTCTTCAGTCGACCCAAGCCAAGAACAGATCGCTGCACAAATCGTTCAAGAAGAAACACCTCATATCAAAATTTCTATGTCGCATGAAATTGGCCGCGTAGGTGTCCTAGAGAGAGAAAATGCCACTATTTTGAATGCCTGTCTCTCCACCACATCAGACTCGGTCGTACGAGCTTTTAGAGAGGCTGTGGAGGAGCTAAGTCTTGGCTCAGCACTATTCCTGACTCAAAACGATGGGACACTTATGGATGCTGACTTTGCTACGAAATATCCTGTTTATTCCATCTCCTCAGGACCTACGAATAGTATGAGAGGAGCTGCTTTTTTAACGGGTATTCAAAACGCGATAGTAGCCGATGTTGGCGGCACCTCAACTGATGTGGGGATATTAAGAAATGGATTTCCAAGAGAATCATCTATTGCAGTCGAAATAGGAGGTATAAGAACAAATTTCAGGATGCCGGATGTATTATCAATTGCCCTAGGAGGAGGAAGCGTAGTAAATACCTCGCCAATTGCAATAGGCCCAGAAAGTGTTGGCCTACAACTAACGCAGCAAAGCCTTCTGTTTGGTGGATCAATTAGGACGGCTACCGATGTAGCCGCCGCAGCTGGATTAGTAAATATAGGTAATAAATCTCTTCTATCAGAAATATCCGAAGAGGACATTAAAAGCAGCCTTAATTTGATGAATGTAATGACCGAAGATGTTATTGACCGACTTAAATTTAATGCGGATGATATCCCCGTTATTTTAGTTGGAGGAGGACATTTTCTCATCGGAGATTATTTAACAGGGGCATCTGAAGTCTTACGTCCTAAAAATGGAGATATAGCCAATGCTATCGGAGCGGCAATAGCTCAGGTTGGAGGACAGTCAGAAAGCGTATATTCCCTAGCGGAAATGAGTAGAGATGAAGCACTATCCGACGCCACGCAGGAAGCAAAAAAAAGAGCCATGTCAGCCGGAGCAAACCCAAAAACTTTAATGGTGGTCGACGTTGAGGAAATTCCTCTCACTTATCTGCCCAGCAACGCAATACGAATCAGAGTAAAAGTGGTAGGGGACATTCCCGAAATTTCTTAGATTTTGGAGCGTCCCACCACATCACTCGATTTAATTACATTTAACCAATAACGTATCTTTCTCTACATTTGAATAATACTGGGCAACATTTGTTCGACGCCCCTAGTGATCTCTCTCCTATCAAGAGGTTTTATCGATCGCAGAATGAACAGAATCCGGGCTCATCGGTAAATCTAATATTCTGATCCCCGTGGCTCTAAAAGCCGCATTAGAAACGGCAGCTAAGGGAGCAGAAAGATTTGCCTCACCGACACCTCTAACACCAAAAGGATGGCCAGGATTAGGAACCTCCACTATTACCGGATCAATCATAGGTAGGTCCAAGCTAGTCGGCATGCGGTAATCTAACAAACTCGTATTTAATATCGCGCCATCGGAACCCATAAAAAATTCTTCGTTAAGTGCCCATCCTATCCCCTGAACAGTTCCACCCTGCATTTGCCCTTCCACGTAGTCTGGATGAATTGCAGTCCCAGCATCTTGGAAAGCCGTTACCCTCAAGATATCAATCTTCCCAGTCTCCATATCCACCTCCACATCTATGATGTTGGCTGAATATGATCCTCCAGATCCCCCAGGATTCATGTTCGCACTGCCTACTATCGGACCTCCTGTTTCAGGCATATTCCCTGCTATTTCCTTGAAACTCAATGATAACTCTGGGTCAGAAATATGAAACACTCGCCCATTTTTATAATCCACTTGGTCAATTGAACAATCCCATAACAGAGCAGCACGCTCGATCATTTGAGTTTTCACGTCCATGGCGGCGGTATAAGCGGCCCAACCACTTTTAAAAGCTACTCCACTACCACCAGTAACAGAGGTGTATCCAACGGTATCAGTATCACCAACGTATGGATGAACTTCAGTGACATCTATTCCCAAAACTTCGGCAAACTGCTGTGCAATAGCCGTTCTACTTCCGCCAATGTCCACAGAGCCCTCTATGAGGCTGACATTCCCATCCGGTAACACATTGGCGATAGCACAAGCCATACCAGTATTATTCCGGCAGAAACCCATTCCTACGCCACGCCCTCTTTTTTTACCTGATGGCGAATCACCCAATGGTGAATTGTAATGTGGATGATTCTTGACAGCTGTCATAGTTTCTTCGGCACCGATACGTAAATTGATTACACCATCCGCCCTTCTTTGACCTTCATGTGCTGAGTTAAGAATCCTCAGATCCATCGGATCCATATTCAAATCAGAAGCTACATCATCTAAAACCGATTCAACGGCAAAGGCAACGATAGGAGCACCTGGAGCTCTATATGCTTGCGTTTTAGGCTTGTTATCAACAACATCAAACCCATCAATGCGTACATTATCAATAGCATACGGGGCGAAAACTGCGGCTGCAGCTCCTGCCAAAGGAGCTCCGGGATAGGCTCCGGATTCAAATATAAAATTGGCTGTGGCGGCCTCAATCTTGCCGTTAGCGCTTACACCTATTTTTACCTTTACATGGCTACCTGAGGTAGGACCCGTAGCCTGTATGACCTCGGTCCGATCCATATACATCTTCACTGGTAAGCCGCTTTTTTTTGATAGAACAGCTGCCAATGGCTCTAAGTAGGGGGGTATTTTTCCACCAAACCCACCCCCTATCTCCATAGGAACTACCTTGACAGCTGAAATTGGAATTCCAAGAATTTCCGCCGTATTATCACGCACTGAAAAGTGGCCTTGGCTGCTGCACCACAGAGTTAATCTTCCTTCAGGTGTCCAATAAGCGGTGGCATTTTGAGGCTCTATGTAACCTTGATGCACAGACTTAGTATTGAATTCTCTTTCAACTACATGCGCAGCAGTTTCGAATCCCTTTTCGGCATTTCCCTGCTGATATACCTCATGGGCAGCAACATTCGCACCCATTCCCTCTGTGTCATCGGGCATAGCTTCATTTGCCCAGTGGTCGTGTAATATCGGAGCCTCCGGACTTATAGCTTCCTGTGGCTTAAAAACTGCAGGTAGAACCTCATATTCAACATCGATCAAACTCAATAATTGCTCTGCAACATGTGGGGATGTCGCAGCAACAGCGACTACTGGATGTCCTTTATAAAAAACTTTATCTCTTGCAAGAATATTTTCTGTTACTGGGGCTCCCTGGGCATAAGCTCTCGAAGGGCGTGGAGAATCCGCAAAATCTTCGAATGTGACAACCGCTTTAGCCTCTGGATGCTTTAAAACATTTGATAAATCTATCGAAAGGATTCTTGCATGAGCATGAGGACTTCTTAAAACTTTTCCGTATAGCTGCCCGGCTAGCGAAAAATCGGCACCGTACAAGGCATGGCCTGTCACCTTATCCACACCATCATGCCTAACTGGTCTCGTACCTATTACTGAGTAATCCCGACTCGCTGAATCAGTTTTGCTAGCCATACTATGTCTCCTTCGATATATATATAGAGGGCATCAGGACAATCTTATACAAATTTGCTCTCTACTGAGCTTAGAGCAGATCTGCCTTTTAATACTCGCAACAATACTCCTTAAATCTACACATATTCTCTTCTGTGTAAAAGAGGTTTAATTTCGAAAATGCATTTTATGCGAGAATGTTTTAACAGATCGAAGTATATTGCTTTTCAGAGTATGAGAAAGTCAAATTGGTCAAACTGCTTGAAATCCTTTATCTCGTCTCCTCTAAGTTTTTAAGTGGAGTAGCTAGAAAATATGGCGATAACAGGATCATGAACCTACTATTCGTGAAATTTGAATGGGCAACCAAAAAGCCCATGTTTGGCTGCCAAATGTGTGGCCAATGCATTCTTCATGAAACGGGTATGTCCTGCCCAATGGGGTGCCCGAAAGAAATACGTAACGGACCTTGCGGAGGAGTTAGAACTGATGGAACATGCGAACTTGACCCCAAGATGACATGTGTTTGGGTCACAGCCTGGGAAAATACCAACAAAATGCGTGTCTTTTCACAGAAAATAGATCTCATCCAAAAGCCTCTTGACCGCCGTCTTAAAGGTACATCAGCCTGGATTAATCAATCACGTTAACAACCACTTACTATGACTTCTCAGCTACAAAATAGACTCGAATCTGGTATTTTCACAGTAACCGCCGAGCTCACATTACCGGACTCTTCAATAAAAGATGAATTGGTGGAAACTGCGTTAAAACTTTCGCCCTATTGCGACGCTTTAAACGTAACTGACGCAACTAGTGCGATCCCCCACTTCTCAAGTCTTGCAGCGGCATCTATTCTGTTAGATAACGATATCGAGCCTGTTATGCAAATCTCCGCCAGGGATCGAAACAGAATAGCTATTCAAGGGGATGTGTTGGGCGCTCATTCTCTTGGTATTCGAAATATTTTTTGTATTACTGGGGACGCGGTAATATTTGGAGATCATCCTGACGCCAAACCTGTGTTTGATCTCGACTCCATAAGCATGTTAGCCGCGATAGAAAAAATGACAAAAGACGGATGCTTTATGAGCGGGAGAAAAATCACCCCAAAGCCCGCGTTATTCCTTGGAGCTGCAGCTAATCCCTTTGCTCCCCCACAAAGCTACAGACCTCATAGGACTGTTAAGAAGTGGAGAGCAGGTGCGTCATTCTTCCAAACCCAATTTTGCTTTGACTTACAAATCATGAAGAGCTTCACTGAAAAATTGATCGAACTTTGCAATGGAAAACCACCTCCTATATTGGCGGGGCTGGGACCATTAAAATCATCCAGGATGGCGAGGTGGCTAAGAGATAAAATTCCCGGAGTTTCAATTCCTGATCACATAATTGAACGCATGGAAAAATATCCTCAAAAGGATCAAGCCCAAGTCGGATTGGAGATTTCCAAAGAAACCACTGAAAACCTCAAATTGATTCGGGGCATATCTGGTATACACATCATGGCTTATAAGTGGGAACAAGCTGTTAAGGATATTGTGGAAGACACTGGGTTGTCCAAGAATAAAAGACTTCCATAATATTTCACTTTAGAAAGCCTCATATCAACTTTAAAATCGTACCTTTGATAACGTCTTATTCATTTTTATCGTAATATTGCTCTAATTCAATCAATCGCATTATTTGGAGGTGGCAGATGTCATACTTTTTAAATACTTTCCGAACTCCCAAGCCAGGAAAGGAAGTAGAGGTCGCTGAAGGGGTACAGAAATCCATGGAATCTCTGGGAGTTCCCGGATTGGTAAGCGTAACTATTTCTCCACCCAATGCCCATCTTGAATCCACTAAAATCACAGCAGTGGTGCCAATACCTGACGCTGACGGGGTAGATGATCTTATGGATGCCATCTTCGGGAACGATATGGCGGCACTAAAAGAAAGAAGTGAACTTTCAGAATTATCCGTCCAGGAAAACATGTCTCTATCAAGAGTTAGGGCAAGCAACATCAATTCCCTAGAAGGATTTGATCCCAAGTACATCATGAGACGATTCTTCCAACCAAAGATGGGAAAGCTGCAAGCTTTTATTGACTTAATGTCTGATTGGATGGCTGATGTGGATCTCAAATTCGCGTATAACATTAGCACACCGGTTGGAGGACAAATAACCAGTGTGCGAATTACTCATCTAACAGAAAGTTTTGCTTTGATGCAAGATCTTCACGACAATATAATTTCAGACGACCGGCTGTCAGAGCAGCTAAGCCTGATAGAGAGACCTGGGGTTCATTCATTGGGAAGAATTACCTACTCCAAACGTCCATAGCCAAATTAAACGGGAAGATCCCCTGTGGTATTACTTTTAACGCCTCTGGGGATCTTTTTATATAGCACTGGACATCATTAAAACAGCTCCGAATAGTAGTTGTACCAATCGCTGCTGAATAAGTTAGTTGGATCCCAGCGTGATTTTCTTTCCAAAAATGACCTAAACTGCGGGTAAGCAGTTTCCACTTGGTCTCTTCGCGCCCATCTATGATAGGTCAGATAAAAGGAACCTCCCTCATTCAACGCGCAGTCGATCAACATTTGAAACTGTTGCGCTGCCTTACGCTTTCCCTCAGAGGAATGTTCCACCAACAAGTTGAAGATTACGCATGCGAAATCTTGCGATGCCCACCTGAGAAATGTCTCGTTTTCCTGTTCAATTAATCTAACCGTCCCGTAGACAAGATTCGCTTCTGTTTCTTCAAGTACCGTTTTAGCCCTTCTCATAAAGTCAACGAATTTTGATCTCGGTACATACAGTTCGGTTATCACAAGCGAACGAGGTATAGCCCACCCTAAAGTTTTGCCCAATAAAGTACCAGCCTCAGGTAAATATGGACTGAACTGATGATCGTCTGACCAATAACGCTGTCCATCAGTTTTCAGATAGTGATTTAAATATTGTTCATAAGCCATCTTTTTGTTGGTGTGGGCTAGTACGAATAGTTTCTTCCAGTCATCAACAGTCAATTCATTACCCTGGTCCAAGTATCCAGCTTCCTTAGACGATGGAATATATACGGAAAGAATTCCCTTCGACAAAAAATCTTGAGACGTCTCGTCCGTCATATATTGAAAATCTCCATAGGTAGCACCTTGACCGGCATAATCTTCTAGAAGGGGAATCACCTCTTCCAAGGAATTTTCCGTGACTTTTCTCTCGAGCAGTTGTCTAGTTGTCAATTTGAGATTTATAGAATCAACAACCCCGAAGAGACCATACCCACCAATTGCACATTGGAACAAATCTATGTTTTCTTCTCTACTACACTTCAGACGGTTGCCATCTGAGGTAGTGATGTAAAAAGACTCAATATCTTCAACAATTGGCTTTCGTCCAAGCACTCGGCTGTGAATATTTGAAGACAACGCTCCACCCAAGCTCAACTCATCAGCTCCGGTTTGCTTTTGAATAATCGTCAAACGTTGAGAATTCCCACTCTGCTCACTAGCCAACCAACGAACTAATGATGGCCATCTAGCCCCAGATTGCACTGTAACTGTTTTAGATCTTTTATCCAGTGGTCCTATAACGTTCAAATATTCAGAGCTTAACGAAATACCGTTGGTAAGGAACTGTTGTCCACCCATGGAATGAAGCGCGCCTGCGACACAAATCGACTCACCTGCAGAGCGCGCCTTATTCAGCAATATTCCAACTTCCTTCGGAGTGGAAGGGGTTTCGACTCTTGTGACAGCAGTGCGATTTAGTTGAGATTGAACATCGTTTAATATGGTCATTTGGCCTCTTAATAAATCAACATTTATTTTGCTCTGATTTACAAAGGCGCAGGTGGCAGATTAATTGGAAATGGTACATCTGGATTTTCTTTAACCAACTGGTTCCAGACTCGATGTCCAATTTCTTCGGCCTGTTGAATGACCTTAGTTTCATCAATGTTTTTAATGGAAGAATTCTGCATAACCCATTCACCATCTACCATCACATCGGTCACATCTGAAGAAATGCCATTATGAATAAACGAGGAAACAATTCGGAGACTTGGCACAAGATGGGCTTTTTTAAAATCTATCATAAATAGATCTGCCTTCTTACCTATCTCAAGTGATCCCACCTCATCAGCGATCCCCAGTGTTTTAGCCCCTCCCATTGTCCCCCACTCCAGTACATCTTCAGGTTGAGGATTTATCTCGTCATTTCTCCTAACCCTTTCATGGAAAAGAGCCGCTCTCATCACTTCCACCATATCTTCCGCCATGTTGTCGGACCCCATCCCAATTGAACAGCCCGCCGATAACAATTCAGCAACAGGTGCCGCTGCTCCTCTGCGGGCGCCTATTGCTGAATTATGAGATATTCCAGTATTTTTTTTGCCCAGTAATGCTATTTCAGAGCTGTTGACATACCTACAGTGGGCAGCAACTAGGCGATTACTTAAAAATTCGTTGTCAAAAAGATAATGAGTTGGCAAAACCCCTCTTATACGCTTAACTACTTCAATCTCTTCATAACTCTGAGATAAATGAATCGTATACCCAAGCTCATATTTCTCCGCCAAATCTCTTGAAGCCCTTAAAAGTTGTGGAGAAACGGTCTCTGTAGCATGGGGAGCCACGAAACCTTTGATTCTGCCATTTGATTTCCCATGCCAATTATTGATTAAGTCTGATGCCTTTCCGACAGCTATTTCACGTTTATGCGATGAATATTCGTACAAACCTTCTCGCAATTTGGCATTATCGATATCATTCATGTTCTCACCAAGAAAAACACGTAATCCTGTCGCATCCAAAGTTTGGGCATATTCTTCAATGTCATCTGATATTTCGAGTAAAGTAGTCGTGCCGCTTTTGATTGCCTCTATACAGGCTAGCTTCGCAAAAACATTGCGTTCTTCTTGATCCAACAACCCACGACCAGTTGTTGGGAATTTTAGAGTTGTTGGAAATCCGAAATCTTCCAAAATTCCTTTATCAGCTGTAGCTAGAAGATGTGTATGACAATTTATAAGACCAGGAAAAATTACTTTGCCCTCTCCTTCGATTCTAGTTGCAGAAGGATATTTTTCTTCAAGTAAGATTGTTTCACCAATGTCTTGAATAGTCCCGTTCTTGGTAAGAATCGCCGACTTATACCAAATTAATCGGTCTGGACTTCCTGTAACAACAGTGGAATCTCTAATCAAATATTCCATCGGACATACTCCGAAACAAACCTAAGTCTAATTATTAAATGGTGATTTTTTGACTTGCCCTCTACTAGTTCTAAGAATGTTCCGGTTCCACGTCTATGAACCCATAAAATGCAATTACTGACGCCTGTAGGGTTTCACTTTATCTAATTTAGTCCTGAACCCCAATAAGGCGAACGTTCATAACCGATCTACTCGGGAACATATTTCACTATATGACGACCCACAAGTCCTGTGACCGGCTGAACAAAGTAAATCCCTCCTTCACTGTCCCCAGCCGCTCCATGACACGAAATATATTGTTCACCCCCCCAGCGAGCGATCTGGTCTCCTGCAGATGACAAAACACTAAAATTACCCCCGTTGTGCTCCGGGACAAACCCATCTCCAATTGAATCCTGCCATACCAGAGCAGGGCCTATAAGGCCTGTTGCCCATTCAGACAAAAATGTTCCATCTTGATCAAAGGCTTGAATTCTGTTGTTTTCTCTATCGGAAACTAGTACTGTCCCATGCACATCTATGGAAACACCATGTGGCAACATGAATTGTCCTTTTCCTTGGCCCGGTTCTCCCCATGACAAAATATGGTTCCCCTCAGAATCAAACCTATGAACTCGGCAATTGGCATATCCATCAGCAACAAATACGTCTCCGGACGAAGCCACTGCGACGCCGGCTGGCAAATTAAAAGGTTCCCCTGCATGTGTTACATCCTTGAAACCATCAGATGTAAACACTGAATTATCAGCGCCAGTATCAGAGCGGTAACCTCGCTCACCAATCGACATCAATAGTTCCCCATCAGAGGTATATTTCAAAACCTGACCCGCATCTCTATCAACGATCCATATATTATCGTCATCGTCCGCATAAATAGCATGAGGAAATATAAAATCAACATCCTTCCAGTGATCCAAGTAATTACCGTCTTTATCAAAAATAATGACCTTATGAATGCCACGGTTGAAACCATAGACCCTGTCTTTTGAATCCACAGCAACCGCCGCCATCGGCGCTTCCCAACCAGGTGGTAATTTCTCCCAGTTAGAATCCACCGTATATGACCTCTCATTCGATCCAACCTTCACCATTTTGATATCCTCCTTGAAACAACTCGCCAAAATATTGAGTATCCGTATTATTCCATTTTAAAGACCCCAATGGTGTTTGCAGCCAGATGCATCTTATGTTTGCCACTAGCATCCAGTGGTTTTGCAAACGAAATATCAGTATTATTGGCAAACCTGCTGGGGATTGTGCCTCGGACAAAATTATGTAGATCGTTATAGAGGCCCGAAAACCAAGCAGGATTTAACAGAAAACGTCCAAATATGTTGTAGCCGCAGTCAATTTATAAAAGATTTGTGGAAGGGAATGGCAAAAGCATGACGACAAGTCTTCTAACAGAAGAAGAGTTATTACTTCGTAACACGGTAAGGGAATTCTCTGACCAAGTCTTGGCACCAAGATCTGCTAAACATGATGAGCTGGAGGAATTCCCTCACGATAATTTTAGAGATATTGCTGACCTTGGACTTCTCGGACTCATGGTGGACGAGGAATATGGGGGAGCAGGTGGCACAACAAAACAAGTTGCAATAGTCTCAGAGGAAATCGCCAGAGGGTGCGCAGCCACATCCCTAATATACATAGTTCACCTAACCCTATGTACACATTTCATAACTCAATACGGAAACGAGTTCCAAAAAGACAGGTATGTGCCAGACCTGGTTTCTGGGAAAAAGATTGGTGCTTTCGCACTCACAGAGCCAGGCGCAGGAAGTGACGCCGCAGCAATTCAAACCACAGCTGTTCCAGCCAATGGACACATAGTCCTGAACGGAACAAAAACATACATAAGCAACTCGCCTGACGCGGGAGTAATCGTGACACTGGCAACCCACGATAGGGATCTAGGTTACAAAGGAATCGATGCCATAATTGTCGACGGTGACGCTGATGGCAAGACTGTTAACAAGCTTCAAGGGAAAATGGGTATACGGGCCTCTACAGTTGGAGAAGTAGTCTTCAATAACTGTCACATCCCGGCGGCCAATCTTATCAATCAAGAAAATCTTGGCTTTAGACAGACAATGGAAGTCTTAAACGCCAGCAGGATTTCAATAGCAGCTCAAAGCGTTGGTATAGCCCAAGCTTCGCTCGAGGCTTCGGTCGAATATGCCAAGAATAGATCGGCTTTTGGTGGCCCACTATCTGATAAACAAGCTATACAAAACATGATCGCAGACATTGCAACCGACACAGAAGCAGCTCGTCAGTTAGTCATGCATTCGGCATCGCTCAAGGATGCAGGTCTTTCATATCACACAGAAGCGTCAATGGCGAAGCTTTTTGCCTCGACGACCGCAATGAAAGCCGCCCACACAGCCTTACAAATACATGGTGGAGCCGGGTATTTCTCTCCCATACCAGTTGAGAGATATTTTAGAGACGCCAGAGTAACAGAAATTTATGAGGGAACGTCAGAAATACAACGCATGGTGATCGCAAGAAATTTATTAAAAGATTGAATTCAAGATGCTCATTCAAATAAATCTGACAACAAGCGAAAATATAATAAGTGAGGTAGTTTAATATGAAACTCGGTCTTTTCTTAATGCCATCACACCCGCCTGAACGATCCCCTATTGACGCACAGAATTGGGACTTGCACTGCCTCAAGCTTGCTGACAGCTATGCACTCGAAGAAGCCTGGATCGGAGAACATTTCACGGCTCCCTGGGAACCAGTCCCCTCGCCAGACATCCTCATTGCCCAAGCGTTGATGCAAACAAAAAATATAAAACTTGGAACAGGAGCTCATCTCCTTCCTTTTCATCACCCCGTTGAGTTGGCATCAAGAGTTGCCTACCTTGATCACCTCGCACAAGGTAGATATATGTTTGGAATTGGCTCAGGGGGACTGCAGTCCGACCATGAATTATTTGGTATAGACATGGAGAATGGGGAACACAGAGAACGAACAAGGGAATCCCTAGATATAATCTTGAATCTGTGGGAACACGTGGACGGGCCTTTCAAATATGAAGGCAAATTCTGGCAAGTGAACATTCCAGACCCAGAAGACTATGCATTCGCCAATCTCCGTACAC
This sequence comes from SAR202 cluster bacterium, assembly GCA_009392815.1. Lineage (GTDB taxonomy): Bacteria > Chloroflexota > Dehalococcoidia > Lucifugimonadales > UBA826. The sequence goes on along the minus strand of VFFS01000040.1, from coordinate 4,671 downwards.
ATATAACCCCTTTCCAGAAACCTCATCCTCCAATTGGAGTCGCTGGGGCAAGCCCTGGTTCAGACACTCTTAAACTAGTCGGTGAAAGAGGCTATATACCAATGAGTTTGGGTCTCAACGAAGTCTACGTTGCAAGCCACTGGGATGCTGTGGAAGAAGGCGCAAAGTCCAAGGGGAGAACTCCGCCTTCCAGAAGCGAATGGAGAATCGTAAGGGACATATGGGTGGCGGACACGGATGAAGAGGCGAGAGAAGGGGCTCTCAACGGCATGCTTGGAAGAGCATGGAGAGAATATTTACATCCTCTATTTTCATTCGGTGCCTACCCTTTTGTTGAATTTATGAAGCATGACGATTCTATGCCAAATGAAGATGTCACTATCGAGTATATGCTGGACAATTTGTGGATAGTTGGCTCCCCAGACACTGTGACTGAAAAACTCCGTAATTTGTACTCTACCGTTGGCGGATTTGGACATTTACTCTGGCTCACGTTCGATCATGCAGATGACAGCGAAAATTACGAAAAATCCATGAAACTTTTATCCGAAAAGGTAATGCCCAGATTGAGCGATCTTACTGGCTAATATAGGCCGCGCTGTTTCTATAGATAATTGCCTTACAAAAATCAAGAAACCAGCGCACTGCCCTATTCCAAAATATATATCCAGGGTTAACTTTCCGCTGAAGAAGGGAAATATCTAACTATGCAAAAAGAACCAAAAGGACCTCTCAGTGGAATTAAGGTTCTCGACTGGACAATGTGGCAGTTCGGGCCAGTCTCAACAATGATGCTCGCAGACCTGGGCGCCGAAGTAATAAAGATAGAGTCTCTTGATGGCGATCACGGAAGGCAATTTGGGCAAGTCAGCGGAATAGGCAGCCAAGCATATGACGGGATTACTTCCAACTATTTTGAGGTATTAAACCGACAAAAATTAGGAATAGCTATCAACCTAAAGCATAAAAAAGGCCAGGAAATTATTCAGGGTCTTGTCAAGCAGTCAGATGTATTCGTACAAAATTTCAGACAGGGTGTGGCCGAAAGATTAGGACTTGGTTGGGAAAACCTGAAGACTATTAACCCTCAGCTGATATATGGTTCCGCAACCGGATACGGTCCAATAGGGGACGATTCAAATAAGCCTGCTTTTGCGCTTACTGGAGAGGCCCGGGCAGGCTCTCTCTGGTGGGGAGGACCTGAAGATGAAACTCCTTATAACCTTCATGGGGTCGCTGATCAGATCGCCGGTATTATGCTTAGCCATGGAATACTGGCTGGATTGGTATACAAAGAGCGAACCAATATGGGTCAGAAAGTGGAAACTTCCCACCTTGGTAGCATGATGTGGCTCGGAATGATGAGGGATGGAATAGGATTACTCGAAGGACAGGAACTGAAGAGACAACACAGAAGCAACATGAATAATCCGTTGTGGAACACTTACAAAACTAGAGACGGAAAATGGATAGCTTTTTCTATGAGTCAAGGAGAACGATATTGGCCCATTTTTTGCGAAGCATTGCAAAAACCTGAATTGATATCAGATCCAAGATTTTCGACATCTGAAGCGCGTCAAGATAACAAACATATTGTAATATCAGCACTTGATAAAATTTTTGAAGAAAAAACATTCATTGAATGGGAAAGTATTCTTACAAACTCGGACCTTATTTGGGAGAGGGTCCAAGCAACATTGGATCTACCTAATGATCCTCAGGTTATAGAAAACAAATACTTAGTTCCTTTCGATCACCCAGTCATTGGCGAGTCGATGTGGCACCAGCTGCCTCTAACGTTTGATAAAACACCAGTAGATACAAAAAAGATGGCCCCTTCTCTAGGAGAAAATACGGAGGAAATATTGATTGAACGTCTAGATTATTCATGGGACGACATCTCATCACTGCAAGACGAAGGCGTTATTTTATAACTGAAATGAATGCACAATATAAATGGAGATATACATATGGCAAACACATTTGGAACCGGTGACTATCAATACGAACTTGTCGAAGGCTGGGGTCAGTGGCCTATTGACGGAGTTGCATCCGATATAGCAACCACGTCAAATGGAAATGTTTACGTCGCTGTTCGTACATCCTATGCAGGGCTATACACAACTGAAGGAGACAACCCAAACTCTGGAGTCATTGTAGTCTTCGACAAAGATGGAACTTTCCTAACCCAATGGGGTGAGGAATACTTTGCTACACCTCATGGATTATGGATTAGTCCTGAGGACGAAATATTCCATGCCGACTCAGGGAACCACACCGTGACACGCTTTAACTCTGACGGAGAATTACTGATGTCAATAGGTGTTAAAGACGAACTCGGACCACAGGGAGAGCCTTTCAGGTCCCCTACCCGCGCCGTTCAGTCAACTAACGGTGAAATATTTGTCTCAGACGGTTACTGGCAAAACAGAGTTCATAAATTTACCAATAATGGTGAACTAATATGCTCGTGGGGAGAAGGAGAACCGGTATTTAAGCAGGAAGCGTGGAATCTGTATAAGAAGGAAGACAACCCAAATGCAACCGGAATTCCCGGAACGGGACCGGGAGAATTTAATCTGCCTCATGATGTAACTGTGGATACAAACAACAACGTTTACATTATGGATCGCGAAAATAATCGATGCCAAATTTTTGATGCTGATGGCAATTTTATCAATCAGTGGCTCGATGTTAGAGGTCCTAATGACGCCGTCATTGACGACGACGGAATAATGCACATTGCGGAAGGAGTAGGTTCTGTTTTAATAACTACCTTGGAAGGAGATGTAATTGGGCGCTGGGGAAGCAGAGGCGAAGAAACTGGAAACTTTAGGGGTTTCCCACACGGTATCTGGATAGACAACCAGGGAGATATTTATGTATCAGAGGTGGGAACAACAAAAGGGTTACAAAAATTCGCAAGGATTTAGCCACCTATCAAGAACTCCATGCTTAACTTACTGGTTTTAAAGGTATTTAAATTTGCTCTTTTAACTAGCCAACATGGGGTGGTTACAAGTTTAGATCTGAAGACCTTCAATAATTAAAAACTTAATAACGAACATAACCCACTGAAAATGAAACGATACGTTCAGTAAAGGATTATTGCAGAAGGTTTAGGCAAACGGCTGCCCTTAAGCTCACCTACTATCTAGCTATGCCAAAAGCTACCGCTTTTACCTCATTGTTGTCATCGGATCTCATTCTCTCAGCCAATCTCATAATTAAAGATCCCAATGCTGTCTCAGCCCACAGCCACTCATGCAATTGAGCGATGGACATTTCTGCATCTTCAGACATTTTCGATTCAAAGTAATATGCCTTAAGGTCATCCACGCAATACCTTATAAAGTGGGCGACACTAAATTGATTTGGACGAATAGGAGTATCGAACTCCTCATCTTCTATAAAATCCTCTAGGAATTTGATCACCAATTTGAAGTCTGTTTGAGAAATCGTACTCAGACCAACGGCCGTTCTCCCACCATTTTGTTGAACCCATCGCTCATAAAAAGGTCTCCTTAGGCCAAGCTCTTGACCAGGATCAGTAACTACAGCGGAGCGCTGTCTGGGTACCCCAGACCCTTGAGAAAACAATTCAGGCGCAATATTGGAGGAAAAACTCTCCAGTACTGGCCCTTCATGTCTATCCAATAAGTCGAAAGTTGTCTTTAAAATCTCGTGCTGGAATTCGGGATCATTGGGCCTTCCTAAAGTATTCCCAAAATTAAAAGGAACTGACAGCATGCGAGGAGGCTTAACCCTCTTTGCATGCTCCTCAATTAAAACAAGCCCAGTTGTTACGAGCCCCATGTCCTCATAAACCCTAGCAAGCACGCTCACGGCGTTTGAGCAGGCTGGTCAAGTAGGCACAAGTAAAACTACATCAACATCCTCGGCTAATAATTTAGTCGCAACTTCGGGCCCAGAGTCTTCGATGAGACCCGTCACATCGTTAATCGCGCCCATATAAGAATAATAATTATCAGACAATTCTCCTATGTAACCACTCTGAACCAATTCTTCCAGTCGATCCACAGGAAAAGTTATGTTGATATCCCTGTACGAGGTGGTTCTATCGAATCCAATGCTGGTATGACTTTGAATAATATTGGCTGGATCAGAATCTCGAGGAATAATTCGATACGACGTATCTCCACCCTTCAAACTCCTGAAAGGAGCATCCTTCCTCAGGTGAATCCCGGAGGTCGTCACCATCGCCACTTTAGATGCTGAAAGCGGCCTCCCCATAGTAGTCCAAGGGGTGTCATCGTTGTCTGGGCAAGGCCAATTCAACATCATATTCCTCTGTGCCTCACTCAATGCTTCTAGTCTTGGCATCCCCTCATACTCCTGCTGATATTTCTATTTGGTACTTAGTCTAATACAGGCATCGTAAGGGAGAATTTTAGCACTAAATTTAGCACTAAATATAGAGAGTCACGGAATTAATATCCCCATCCCAACTTTGTAAAATAATGCTCATTCCTTTGTCGGTTGAACGCCTGACTTTGATCAAGTTTGCCTTGTGATCTTGACGTTAATGAGCACGCAACCTATTCTCTTGCACTACACGACAAAATAACTAAGGGGGAATTATGGAATTCGGCTCATTTATGGAATTCCATGCAAGAGAGGGTCGCAGTCAAAATGCCGACTTTCAGGAAG
>VFFS01000039.1 GCA_009392815.1 SAR202 cluster bacterium | reverse complement strand
GTGTTAAATAAACACGAGAGGATAGATATTCTGATTAACAATGCCGCAATTAGCGGCTCCCAGCCAGACCTTCTGAGTACCAGTGAGTACGACAAAATAATGGAAGTGAACTCGAAGGGAGTTTTTCTTGGTATGAAAACATGCCTTCCCATAATGAAGGAACAGAACATCGGCTCGATAGTAAATATTTCATCGCACGCTGCGTTTGTGGGTCAGGAATATGTTCATATGGGTTATAGTGGGTCGAAGGCAGCCGTCAGAACTATGACAAAATCAGCTGCCGTACAGTATGCGGAATTTAATGTTAGGGTCAACTCAGTTCATCCTGGCATGATGCCACCTATGCTGACATCTGCTGGTACTGCTAGACCAGAAATGAGAAAAATCATGGTTCAAGAGATACCTATGAAAAGAGAAGGTAAAGTTGAGGAAGTTGCTTATGCCGTCCTCTTCTTGGCTTCCGATGAAGCCTCTTACATTACTGGAGCAGAGTTGGTTGTAGACGGAGGCACAATAGCGAAGTAGTAGCCGCTCTGATTGATGTATAGACGTTTTCTCCCGTCATATTGTTACTCTTTGTGCCCCCAAATTTTCATAATCAGTTTGTACAAAATCCAAGCCACAAATGCTATGACTAATAGATTGGTCCACATGGCAGGGATAATATCGGTTAGGGACACTACGAAAACGAGTATCAGAAAAGCTAAGAATATTCTAAAAGTTTTCTTGCTAAATAAGTGGCGTTTTGTATTACGTGGCAACTAAGGACTTTCTCTTCGAGTATTGATGTTATTTATTTCTATTTGGTTCCGTCGCTAAATTTTTCTGTGATCTTTGAGAAAGCGTATATTGAGCCTATACCGCCTAGCAAAGCTATAACCCAGAATAGCGTTCTGCTTCCTTCTGGGAATAGTGTGATCATTATCCGAATAATGATAATTACAGAGAGCAAATATAATGCGCCTTTAACGAATCCGATGGCGCCTTCGTAGTATTTCTTAGGGGTTTGCGGCATTGTTGGAGATAAACCTCTACTCAATCTGCATATTGATCAACTTCAAACTGCTGGTGCCTAGCCCTTTGGTAATCGGTCTATAGATCTAGTGGGGATTCCACGAAATCCTCTGGATATATATTTATCCAGTCGAGTAATAGCATCCCGGAATCGTTCCGATTCTAGAATGTTTGATTCCGGGGAAAGATCTGCTGAAAATTCATGCTGTTCTATCCACTTTATGTCGGGATACTTTGTTTTCCACCTTAGGCACATCTCACATTGATTATCCACGTGATGTGCCTTTGAGTGTCCACATTTGCATTTATGTTCGGATCGGTATGAAGACATGGTGTGATTATAGGATATAAATATGCTTAATATCATCCCAAACGGACATGAAATTGACGACGGTGAATATTCGGGTGTTATATTGGGGGAACTGGTAATAAGTTTCCAAAATCTTGAAACTGCTACAGGTGGCTTTCAATCAGATAGGGGTATCATCCAAAAAAAGGTGCATTTTATGAGTACTTCACATACATCAAATGAAACTCTGAAACCTCAAGTTTTTCATGGGACCCAACCTCTTGGGACTACTTCTCAAACTCGGGGGATGGAACGTAGACCTGGAATTGATAACAATACCGCTGGGGCGAATCGGATATGGATGGGACACGTTACTTGCGTACCAAACGAACTGGGCCCCCCACACCACCATGGTGAAGCTGAAACAGCTGCATATGTTCTTAGCGGTAATATCAGGGTATATTTTGGAGAAGATTTTAAGGAATATGTAGATGCAGGGCCTGGCGATTATTTATTTGTTCCAGCCAATACTCCGCATATTGAAGGTAATGTCACAGATGAACCAGCGGAGGCCGTTCTGACAAGGTCTCCGGATAATATAGTGGTTAATCTAGGAGAATAATTTACTGCGAATCAAACTCCGTTTGTACCTGATAAAGGTATTTAGCTTATTTCATCGGTTTGTTTTGATAGTGACAAATGGTCGCGTAATGAGTTCCTTACTAGGACTTGATATGCTTCTTCTAGTTACAAAAGGTAGAAAATCAGGGAGACAAAGAAGCATCCCGTTACTCTACATAAAAGACGCTCAGAATAGCTTTTTATGTGCGGCTTCATTTGGCGGAAGTCCCAGTCACCCAGATTGGTATTGGAATGTGCATTCTGCCAAGGTGGTAACGATACGGGTAGGCGTAAAAACTTTAAAGGCTGTTCCACAAATATTAAAGGGTAATGAACGACATGAAGCATGGCGAAAGTTAATTGCGTATTACCCTGCTTTTGCTAACTACCAAACTAGTACCGAACGTGAAATTCCTGTAATAAGATTTGTGGAGACTGACTAGGATTCAGTTGTACAAGCTGCAAAAGTCCCAATGATCATGTGTTGGTTATTGTACTTTTTGGGCTTCGTGTAATTGAGCTGAACCGGACAAATAAGATGATCGTAATTTAGCGCCCCATTTGCCCTCAATTTCAGTGAAAATCCACAAAGTATCAAACCCGTTATATTCAGTATTGTCCTCTCTTCTTCTCGACATTCGTATTTTTAAATGGACTTTATTTTCATTACTCTGAACAACGTCGAGTGAAACGATAGAAGTATGGTGCCAGCCCTCTTGCTTCAATCTCAGGTCCATATTTTTGTTACCTTCACCCCATTCTTCCGCGCTTGCCCAGGAATCTAGGTTGGACCCTGCTAGTCTGTGATGGGGAAAATGCATTTCATTTGTTTGTTTGTCAACGTCTCTTGCGTTGAATCCTGCCAGCCACCTTCTGAATGATGCAACGGCAGATTCTTCTGCTATCTTATATTCAGACACTGTTCTTACTCCTAGGACGTTTCGTGTAGTTGATTTTTTCGAGGGAACTATTGAGCCAAAGAGTTAGGATTAGATTTTAATTTTAGGTGGGAGTACCAACTGTTGTGCGGGGGTGTCTTCCCTATATATTCCTAAAGAAATTCTTCTGATGAATCGTAATCATTCATCCCCAGCGTCATATTCAGTTTGGAGCATGCCCATGACTATAGAATTGTGGCGGGATCCTTCGTGGGGTCGACTTTGTCTGAGGGTTCCCTCATGTGTGAATCCCATCTGGTCAAATAGACTCTGTGCGGCTGTGTTGTAGTCTGGTATATCGGCCCAGACTCTGTAAAGACCATAAACTCCGAAACACAGATCCAAAGTTTCCTTTAGTCCAGATCGACCATACCCTTTATGCCAACTTTCCCTATCACCAATCAATATGGAGATTTGGCCGTCTCCTAAAGATTCTTCGATTGCCACATGAATTTCCCCTACATGTTTTCCTGTTTCATCATAGATGGAAAATATACGGTGTTCGGGATTTTCGAATACATCGCTCCACCTATCATCAGGTAAGTCATTAATTCGCTCGGGATGATACCCAAGATGAGCAGGATCTCCATAGGAGTATCTGCCGAACCAACTTTCTGAAACTTCGTCGTCTGATAGCCATTGGCTTATACGAGAAACGTCCTCTCTCGTTACATGTTGGAGAGTTACTTTCCTTTCAACCATTGTTTATTCTCCTTTATGTCCATGAGTAATTTTTGAAAAGACCTACCTTTTAGCTTAGTTGGAACCTACTTTCCCTTTATTATTCAAGTCTGTTGCCTCAGGGTCAATGAACCTACAATTTCTGAATATTTATTCATGAACTTTTCGGATTATGAAGGCCTAACATGTTCAGATTAACAAAGTAAGTCATTGCATGAGGTATTATTTAGATTCGACGTGTTGGTGACTGGATACCGTTTCATGGATTATTCCTAGGAATATAAAAACCTATGATAGACAGAATATCCTCTTTTGAGGAACGATATGAAGAACTCAATCAACTTTTGGCTGATCCGGAAGTTGTGGCGGACTATACCCAAGTACAAAGATATGCAAAGGAGCAATCTACTATTCGTGAAGTTGTTGAGCTTTCGAGAGAATACAGACGACTATCCGATGGTATTAAAGATGCTCGCGAAATGGCCCATGGAGAAACTGATCCTGAGATAGTTAACATGGCCAGAGAGGAACAACAGACTCTACAAGCTGCGCTCGAAATAACTGAAGAAAATCTGAAGATTGCTTTGGTTCCCAAGGATCCCAATGATGATAAGAATGTGATTATTGAAATTAGGGCTGGGACTGGGGGAGATGAAGCAGGATTGTTTGCATCTGTTCTCTACAGAATGTATTCACGGTTAGCGCAGAGACTAAACTGGAAGATGGATCTAATTGATTTGAATTCGACTGGAATAGGGGGCATTAAGGAAGTCACGTTTCAGGTTAATGGGGATATGGCCTATAGTCAGTTGAAACACGAAAGTGGTGTACATAGAGTGCAACGTGTTCCCACGACGGAATCCAGCGGCAGAATACATACCTCAGCTGCTACTGTGGCAGTTTTGCCCGAAGCCGAAGAGGTCGATGTAGAGATTAATTCTGAAGACCTTCAGATAGATATATATCATGCAAGTGGGCATGGTGGTCAAAATGTTCAAAAGGTTGCGACAGCTGTCAGAATAACGCATATACCAACTGGATTGGTTACGACCTGTCAAGATGAGCGTTCACAGCTAAAGAATAAAGAGAAGGCACTTTCGGTATTGAGAGCTAGACTTCTCGCTGCTGAGATAGAAAGACAGCAGAAGGAAATTACGGATGAAAGACGATCCCAAGTAGGTTCGGGAGATAGATCAGAGCGCGTCAGAACCTATAATTTCCCTCAAGGGAGGGTTACTGATCACCGAATTGGACTGACCTCCTATAACTTGGACCAAATTGTTGATGGAGATCTCATTGAGTTTATTGAGGCATTGGTACAAGAGGAACAAGCGCGTAAGCTAGAAAACTCTGTAAGCTGACAGATGGGATGTTCGCTGTAATCTGGAACGTTCAATGAATTTGAGAGAAATATTTAATTCTGCGGGAGAAACTCTTATGAGGACAGGCTCCCCGGATGCTCAACTTGAAGCAGAAGTACTTATTCGACACGTCCTACGAATCGATAGAGCTACATTTTTCAGGGACTTGGAGCAACCTGTAACTGACTGTGACAGGGAACGTCTGGATGATCTTGTAAACAGAAGACTCAATAGAGAGCCTTTGAATTACATCACAGGGCTTCGGGAATTTTATGGTCTGGATTTTGAGGTGTCTGATAGTGTTCTCATTCCTAGACAAGAGACCGAGCTACTCGTAGACACTGTAATTTCCCTCGCGCGTTCACGGCCAAAGTGTGAAATGAAAATTTGTGATATCGGTACAGGCAGCGGTGCCATAGCTGTTTCTGTTGCAGTGAATCTTCCTTCTGCGGAGGTTATGGCTATTGATATCAGCCAGCGTGCACTGGATATAGCAGATGCTAATAGGCGTATGCACGGTGTATATAACAGAGTCTCCTTACGGCGCGGGAATTTGTTAGAACCAGTGGATTGGAAACCCGAAATTATTGTTTCTAATCCCCCCTATATAAGAAGATCAGATTTGTCACTTCTTCAGCCGGAAATACAGTACGAACCCCGTGTGGCTCTTGATGGGGGGCCTGATGGATTGGAGGTTATTCGGGGTTTACTGCGGCAGTCTTCAGACAAAGTTTCATCAACCGGCGCTATATTGTTCGAGATTGATAGCTCTCAAAAAGATTCTGCTCGAATGTTATCAAGGGAATATTTTCCAAACTCTGAGATATCAATACTTGACGATCTGTCAGGAAATAGCAGGGCAATTTTGATAGAAAAATTTGACCTATAAGAAGTTTAGGAATGAAGGTTTATCCCAGGCCTAACTGGTAATGCTTTCCTTCAGTCTTGATTGAAGGAGCTACCACAATTTCTGCTGAATGCATTTCTTTAACACTCATAGCTCCCACCATTCCCATACAGGCCTTGAGGGCTCCTATAAGGTTCTGAGTTCCGTTTGAGACAGAGGATGGTCCGAAAAATAATTGTTCCAATGTGCCTTTTGTACCAACATCCACCCGTGTTCCCCTTGGTAATGCTGGGTGAGGACTCGCCATTCCCCAGTTATAGCCTTTTGCAGGGGCTTCAACAGACTGTGCAAGTGGGGTTCCGATCATAACTGCGTCTGCACCACTAGCTATTGCTTTACACAGCTCACCACCCGTTCGTATTCCGCCATCCGTAATAATAGGAACGTATCTTCCAGTACTCTTAAAATAATCGTCTCTTGCTTGAGCGCAGTCCATTGTAGCTGTCACCTGGGGGACCCCGACTCCCGTAACTTCTCTTGTAGTGCAGGCGGCACCAGGGCCAACTCCAACAAGTATTCCGTGGATGCCTGTATCCATGATTTCAGTGGCTACGTCATACCCTACGCAGTTTCCTACCAATACAGGTACGTTTACCATTTCGAGAAGTTCTGGAAATTGAAGACCTTTAACGCTGGCAGATGAGTGTCTTGCTGTGGTCACAGTTGATTGGACCACTAACATGTCTGCTCCAGCTTCGACAGCCAGTGGACCATATTTTTTTGTAAATGCAGGGGTTACAGAGACCGCACAATGGGCCCCTGTTTTTTTGATTTCCTCAACCCTCAAGCCAACCAATTTTTCTTTTATAGGTTGGGAATATACCCTTTGCATGACAGTAGTGACATCTTCTCTTGACGCTGCCGCAATCTCTTCTATTGATTCCTGGGGATCCTCGTAGCGGGTTTGGACGCCCTCTAGATTCATTACGCTCATGGCCCCTTGGCGGTGCATTTCCCCCGCGAATTCTGGGCTAGCAACCGCGTCCATTGCTGATCCAAGTACGGGTATATCGGTCGTCACATTCCCAACTGAGAATTCTGTGTTAACCATTTCTGGGTTGACTGTAACGGCGCCCGGTACTATCGCAACCTCATCAAATCCGTACACTCTTCGTAATTCCCTGAGATTGGTCATTATTATTGATCCTTTGTTTTATGAAAAGCGGTGTACTTTAAAAGAGAAGGGCCCGCGATCCAAAGGTCGCAGGCCCTTCTCTTTTTATATCTCTGATTCAAGATTTTTGGTTGATAATCGTATGGTTGCGGGTTTTAACCGCTGGACCTCTTCGGCTGGAAGACGCGTCGTGACAAGGTTTACGTAACAATTAATCGCTGCGGTGGCTTCCGTAACGTTAGATGCCAACGCCTATCCTTAAGGTACTTAAACACATGTTACAAATCCTGAGCAAAGTATCCGAATCTTCCGATAAGATTAAGTGATGATATGGGGGTCTTAAGTAAGTGTCAACAGGCTAGTGCCTGATAAAAGACATTACTCAATTGATATATGAAATGTGGGAGATTTTCTGGTGGAATTAAAGGAGCGCATAAGAAGTCTTGCTTTGTCAAAAGGCTTTGATTTAGTTCGATTTACAAATGCTGAACCATTCGTGGAGGATGAAGAAGCTGCTATTAAGAGAATCAGAGATGGGCATATGGACGGTTATTCTTGGTATACAGAATCTCGTGTACGTAAGATGAATCGCCCAATGGATCTTTTGGAGGGTGCTAGATCAGTAATTTCATTGGCTGTTAGCTATCTGGGAGAAAGTCCCGGAAACCCGAAGGTAAATCATGGAAAGACTGCTAGGTATTCCTGGGGTGATGACTATCACACTACCATTAAGGGCATGATTAGCGAATTTACAGGGGCTTTATCAGGCGTCGTTGGTGCTAATGTGAAAACGCGTGCTTTTGTAGACGATGGTCCTATGAATGATCGAGCGGCAGCTCGTCGTTCGGGTTTGGGATGGATGGGGAAAAATACAAATGTGATATCGCCCGGTTTCGGTTCCTGGATTTTACTTGGCCAAGTGGTGACCGACTTGGAACTTGAACCGGATGCCTCCTTAAAAAAGACCTGCGGTTCTTGTGTTAGATGCATTGATGATTGTCCAACAGGAGCTATAGTGGCCCCTTACGTTATAGACAACACTAAGTGTATTTCTTATCTCACTATAGAGCTTAGAGGCTCTATTCCTATCGAACTTCGTCCACTTATGGGGGACTGGGTTTTCGGGTGCGACATTTGCCAGGATGTTTGTCCTGTCAATCGCAAAGCAGAGCCTGGTAAAACGGCTGTCTCAGGGGATTTTAAACAGCGTCCTGGGTTTTCCACACCGGAGTTATTGGCTTTGTTGGAGATGGACCAAGAAACTTTTAGTAAAACTTACAAAAATAGTCCTGTAAAACGAGCAAAAAAAATCGGATTACAAAGAAATGCATGCGTGGCTTTGGGGAACAACGGTGATATCAATGCTGTTCAACCGCTAATAAAGGCTTTAATTGGTTCCGAGTCATTAGTTAGAGCACATGCGGCCTGGGCTCTTGGCCGATTTGCGGAGTCTGGGAATGATCATGCATTCGAGGCACTTAAGTTGGCTCTTCATAACGAAAAGGATGAGGAAGTCCTGAAAGAAATAGATCTTGCATTGTCCTATTTAGAAACTACTCAGGCAATGTGATATGTCTGGAAAGATTTATGTGGTTAATGTCGGTACTAATGCATCTCATTTGTTTTGTAGTCCAATTTTCGAAGATGGTACCTTTGAATTCATTCCCATACCAGAAGACAGGCAAATAGAGGGAGCGCATGGCGTCCAATATCGCGATTTGCGATCATTCTATAGTCCTACTGAAGATTTATCCGAGTTTATCCCCGATAGATTTTTGGATGTAACCACCCACAGCGATCCCGAGTTTGACTCATTTACATACGGCGATAATTGCGACGTTAATGCTAGGGCTCGAGCACTTAG
>VFFS01000038.1 GCA_009392815.1 SAR202 cluster bacterium | reverse complement strand
ACCGGGCTTTGTATATAATCACGATCCCTCCGATTTACTACTTATTGTTGATATCCATAGGTACATTACTGGGAAAAGGTAGATTTTTCAGAGCCCGAATAAAATCAACATGGGGCAGAATACTAAGAATTCGCACTTGAAACTGGACCAATCCACCGCGCCTAAAATAAAATAAGTTGATGCCTTCACCTAATTGAAAATACTTCATGTATAAATGGGTATCCCTCTATAACCATACAGTCCATAACGTTGCCTAGTCTGACTACGGAATTTCGAGGATATTGATAGATGCTAAACATGAACATTAATAGTGCTCTTATAACTGGATCTGGGCGAGGTATGGGAAGGGCTATAGCACTTAGACTAGCCCAGGAACATATTCCTGTCATCATAAATGACCTAGATAAACGTCTCGGAGAGGAAACACAAAAATTAATTCAGGATTCGGGTGGTATTTGCTCACTGAAAATTGGAGATGCTGCAGACGAAGACTTTGTTGATGACATGGTTGAAAACTCCGTAAGTGAATACGGTTCGGTGGATATTTTGGTAAATAATGCAGGAGTCCTTAGACCCACTCCAATAGTGGACATAACACTGGCTGAATGGGAATTTGTAATTAAAGGAAATCTCACAAGCACTTTCCTATGTACTAAGAAAGTAATTCCAGCTATGAAAAAAAACAACTGGGGAAGAATTATCAATTTTTCGTCTACCGCCGGCAAAAATATTAGCACCGTTGGCGGTGCTCATTATACTGCTGCAAAAGCAGCTATCTTAGGACTAACACGACATACAGCCAAAGAAGTGGCTCGATTTGGAATAACAGTTAATGCCCTTTGCCCTGGTCTGATAAATACCGAAATGGTACGAGCGACAATATCTGATGAATTGGTGGCCCAATATGCAAATAGCTTTCCTATTCAGAGGCTTGGAGAGCCAGACGAAGTAGCGGATCTAGTAATGTTTCTAGCTTCTGACAAGGCATCATATATAACTGGAGCGTCTCTGGACATAAATGGGGGAGATTTAATGATCTGAAAAAGTGGCAACTTCAAATCATATGAGACTAGTCTCAATAACAAAACAAAAAACAAATTAGTGAAACTATGATTTTAGTAACAGGAGCGGCAGGGCAAATTGGCACTGAGCTCGTATCTGAACTTAGACAAAGACACGGACCGCAAAATGTCCTTGCTGGAAGGCACAAAACTCCATTACCTGAAGAAATCGCTTCTTCAGGTCCTTCCGAGATTGTTGATGTTACAAACCTTGATCAACTCAAAGCCATCGTTCAGAATCACAATGTAACAAGAATTTTTCATCTAAGTTCTATTCTGTCCGCACTCGCCGAATCCAATATACACGCAGCCCATCAAGTTAACATTAATGGTGTTTTTAATATATTGACTGTAGCCCTTGAGGCAAATGTTGAACAAGTTATTATCCCTAGTTCAATCGCAGCTTTCGGAGCAGACACTCCGAGGGAGTCCACACCTAACGACACAATACAACGCCCATCAACGACTTACGGAATATCCAAGGTATTCACAGAACTCATGGGAAATTACTTCTATACACGATTTAAACTAGATGTGAGAGGCCTAAGATTACCTGGAGTACTAAGCTGGAAAACAGAACCGACTGCAGGAACTACGGACTACGCAGTTGCAATGTTCTATGGCGCAATAGCTCATAATAAATATGAGTGTTATCTTGGTCCCGATACCATTCTCCCAATGATGTACATGCCAGATGCCATAAAGTCACTATTAGACCTATCCACCGCGAGCATTAACACACTTTCTCACCACTCGGATTTCAATGTTCACGCGATGAGTTTTACTCCTTCGGAACTAGCATCGGCAATCAAAAAAATAAACCCGCAATTTAGCATTACCTACAATGTGGATCCTCTGAGGCAATCTATTGCAGATTCGTGGCCATCATCGCTAGACGACTCCGCCGCACGAAAGGAGTGGGGATGGCAGCCAGATTTTGATATGGCTGCCCTCGTTAACGATATGTACAGTAATCTTGAAGACAAATTGAAATAGGATCAGTAACCTATTTCTACCACTTTCGCCCCTGCCAAATCTTAAAAACTCAATTTAGGGCCTTTCACAACAGCTCAGCAGACAGGTGATTTCGTGATTTCGTTGGATATACATCTTTCAACGAATTTCCCTTGTGGTTCATCGATAGTTAATATGCCATTTTCAACAACGATTTCCCCTCCCATAACAGTAGTAGTTGGCCATCCCTTTATATGCCATCCTTCCCAAATACTATAGTTCTCCAAGTGAAGATCTTCCATCGATAATGTCTTGTCGATTCTGGGATCTACTATAGTGATATCTGCATCACTTCCTGGGGCTATAACACCCTTTTGAGGATACAATCCCAAAATTCTGGCCGCGTTAGTTGAAGTAATATCTACAAATCGCTCCAGCGACATATTTCTGTTTACGACACCTTCTGTGTAGGCAATACCTACCCTCGTTTCAATCCCATTGTGACCTCCGGTGACGTCGGCCACTGTCTTGTACTTAATTTTCTCTTCCCACGTGGTGGAAACCAGATCCGTTGCCAAAGTTGAAATCGTTCCATCCATCAAGCCAGTCCAGAGAGAATCAACATCTGACTTCCCTTTCAAAGATGGATAGGTATGAAATTTCATACCGTTATCTTCACGATAATTATCAGAAGTGAAACAGATGTAATTGTGTAAGGTTTCACCATATATTGGCAGACCAAGAGACCTACACCTTTTAATCTCATTAACGCCTTCTTCAGCACTAACATGAACAAAATAGACAGAACAGTTCGTTCTTTCGGCAAGTCTAGTAACTCTCCTGAAAGACAAATCCTCTGACTGATTGGTGTGTATCCTATGCATATTCCACCAATCCCATTCATCCGTTGTCTTAAGACGGTCATAGTTATAATGAACCATCTCATCGTCTTCAGAATGAACTAAAAGAATCGCTCCAGCCTCTTCCACCTGATTCATAATTTCACTTAACCGGCCAAAGTCGATGTGATTGTTCTGCATCTGAGGACTTGGTGGCCTAATACTTGTTGTAAATATCTTGAAGGAAGCCACTCCATTTTTAACTAGTTCAGGTATTTGCCGTATTGAATCTAGATCCGCACCGTGTGTGATTATCGGGTGATAAGCGTAGTTGGTAAAAGCATTCCCTGCCCATCGATCCTCCGCTTCCTGTACAGCATGAAATAGATCGTGACCCGGTATCTGCGTCGCGAAGTCAATAACTGTTGTGGTCCCTCCATACAGGGCTGCCTTTGACACCGGCAAGGCCCCAGACCTTTCGGGCTGACGAGGCCCACCAATGTGAGCGTGAGGCTCTATCCCTCCAGGTATAACAATTCGCCCAGAAGCATCGATGTTTTTGGAAGCTTTCGCCTTATTATCTGAGGTGGACGTAAGAGCAGTTATTTTCCCATCATCAATCAAAATATCGAATTTACCAACCCCTGAAGCAGTGACCACGGTCCCGTTACATATCAATAAATCGTGCATATCTCTCCCCTTCCAATTTTTCCCTTTATGTTGATAACATCTCCGAAATCTACCTATTCTTCGTCATTGTAACCAGTGATGCAGCCGCCCCTACCAAAGTAAGTCCAAAACAAACCCAGAAAGTATTTCGCAAACCAGCCGTAAAGGCACTCAATATAGGTAATCCACTCGAATCGTTTATTGCGGAAAGAGTCGGTGGATGACCCATCGAACCCATAGTTTCTGTGACAATAGCAGTGGACACGGCGATACCAACAACATTCCCAGAGTTTCTAACTAAGTTCATAAATGATGATATAACCCCATAACTGGCAGGAGAAACAACACTCATCACAGAACTGTTATTGGATGGCCAAAAAGTTCCCGAACCAAGGGTTTGAACAACCATCCCTGCTAATACCAGCAGAACAGACGATTTTACGTCTAGATTCACTAACATCAGTAACCCAAGAGCAGCAACTAACATCCCTCCAACATTAAATATACGCCAACCGTATTTATCGGAAAGCCGGCCGCTTATGGGGCCTGCTATGACCATGCAGAAAGCACTTGGCACTATTATCCATCCGATCATGGATGGACTAAATCCAAGTACAAATTGAAGGTAAAATGGAATAAGAAACCTGACGGGTTGGGTTCCTAAAAATGACACCCAGCTTGCCAACACTCCTGCGGTAAACAAGCCCGTGCCAAACAACCTAAGGTTCAGCATCGGCGACTCAACATACAATTCCCACCATATAAACAATGTTGCCGATGTGACAAAAATCCCAAATGCCGTAATCACAGACAATGAATCCCAACCGTAACGCGACCCAAGAGTCAGTGCCAGTAGTAGTGAAATAAGTGTAAACGCGGAAAAAGTGGCTCCAAGCCAGTCAAAACTGTCATCCACACCGGGCCCACCCCCACTACGGGTCGCGTCCAAAATAACGGTGGCAACTATTAATGACACTACACCTAGACCGGCGGTAGTGTACATAACTGACTCCCAACCGAGGTAATCTACTAAAAACCCACCCACAGCCGGTCCGACCACCGCTCCTGCGCCAACCACACTCATGGTTAGCCCCAGAGCTTTCCCCCTATCTTTGTCGCCAAAAGCTGAAATCACCATTGCCATTGAGGTTCCCTGAGTCATAGCGGAACCGATTCCCTGAATTATTTTGGCTCCTATCAGAAATTCAACGTTGAGAGATACTGCCGCTAAAAAACCTCCCGCTGTAAATACTATGAATCCAAGAACAAATATAATTTTTCTTCCGACAATGTCTGAAAGTCGTCCCATAGGCAACAGCAAGGCCGCAATTGTTAATCCATACCCAATAACGATCCACTGTGTCGTTGGTAGATCAGTCTGAAAGTGGTCAGCAATTGAAGGAAGTGCTACATTGACGCTACCGTGGTCAAATACTGACGTAAACAACCCAACAGAGACAGCAAAAAGAACCCACCATTTGTAGTTGGTGAGGCTCCCGAAGGAATTTCTACTACCGAAATTACTTAACATGCTTTCAGGTACTCCAATATTGCTCTGCGCATGGTACAGGAGACATGATAAGTTTACGAAAGTTAAATCAATAACAAAAAACAATCATATGGGAAACATAGCAGCTGGGAGGGATTTTATTACTGTGAATAAATCAATACTGTTCGATCAAAATCTAGAAGTTACGATGCGAGATGGAACAAAAACTTATGCTGACGTCTTCAGACCGGCAGTTGATGGAAAATACCCTGTTCTAATGACTCGTACACCTTATGACAAATCTTCTGCAGCAAGTCGATCCGGAGCTCTAGATGCGATAAACGCTGCAAGTCAAGGGTATGCAGTAGTGATACAGGATGTTAGAGGAAGATACTCGTCTGAGGGGGAATTCTATACTTTTGTAAACGAAACAGATGATGGAGCTGATTCAATCGAATGGGCTGCTGAACAATCTTGGTCCAGTGGAAAAGTTGGTATGTACGGGGCTTCCTACGTCGGAGCGACCCAATGGCTAGCAGCCAAATCCGAAACCCCTTCGCTAACAGCGATAGTTCCCACAGTAACTGCTTCTGACTATCACGAAGGATGGGCATGGCAAGGTGGCGCCTTTGAACTCGGATTTAATCTCTCTTGGTCGGTCGGCTCACTAGCTCACGGGAATTGGAATAATCTTTCGCGCCAGCTTAAATTGGAAAACTCCATGCTGGAAAAACTTATTTCGTCAAAAGACAACCTAAATCCTGAATTCCAACACCTGCCATTATCTGAAATGCAAGCTCTCAAAAATGGTTTGGCACCTTACTATTATGACTGGCTAAGCCACCCAGAATATGACCAATACTGGCAGGCGCTATCAATCCAAGACAGCCATGACAAAATTCAGATTCCAGCCTTAAACATAGGTGGTTGGCATGACATATTCCAAGGCGGCACCATAAAGAATTTTACTGGTATGAAAAAATTTGGAGCTAACGCCTCCGCCCGCGACGGACAGAGGTTACTAATAGGGCCCTGGGTACATGGAAACACAGGAACCCTAGCAGGAAGCTACAACTACGGGACAATGTCGAGTAGAGACAAAGAAAATATCCATGGGAGAACACTTTCTTTCTTTGACAAATGGCTCAAAGGTGATATCACAAAAGAACCCATCGAAAAATCAGTCCGTATATTCGTCATGGGGATAAATGAATGGCGTGATGAAGATGAATGGCCTTTGAATAGAGCTATTGATACAAAGTTCTATCTGCACAGTAGTGGAGGAGCAAATTCCCTACGTGGAGATGGAAGCCTAAGCCAGGTTACGCCTGACAATGAACCACCTGACTCATATCATTACAATCCACAGTTTCCAGTCCCAACTTCAGGAGGTGGACTTTGTTGTGACGATGTGTTTATGCAAAATGGAGTTTTTGACCAGAGACCAATAGAAGAAAGATCCGACGTCTTGGTATACTCAACGCCACCGCTCGAAAAACCAATAGAGGTGACCGGCCCTATCTCGGTAAGCCTTTTCGCCTCAACCACTGCCAAGGACACTGATTTCACAGCAAAACTTGTCGATGTAGATACCAAAGGGTTCGCTCGAAACTTAACCGATGGAATTATAAGGGCGAGGTTTCGTCAGCCTAGACAACCAGCTTCTTTCGTAAAGCCCGGTGAAATCATCGAATATTCCATAGACCTATGGTCTACAAGTAATGTTTTCCTCAAAGGGCACCAAATAAGACTAGAAATCTCAAGTAGCAATTTCCCGCGCTTCGATAGAAACCTAAACACCGGAGGAGAAATCGGTTCGGAACTGGAGTTTGTTTCCGCTCTGCAGACGGTGCACCATTCTTCTGAGCTCAGATCCCACGTTACACTGCCAATAGTTGATCATTAGTTACCACCCGTCAATACACCACGGCATACGGTCCGTCGAAAACAACTTATCAAGCAGCTCTACTGAGCCTGCTGTATCTTCATCTATCCTCCCTGATCTTGCTAGAAGACTAAACCGCACTCCGCCGAGATATGCAGCCGCCACATCAGATGTTGAAAGTGTAATATCGGGGGATTTTTCACTAACTGTAAATTCACAATCATTACCATCTGTTGAAAGCGTATAGACTCCATCATTCCAGGGCAGAAAGTCGTCTTTTATACGAAGTGTTATAGATCCTTCACTGGAAAATGATCTTTTCTCGAAAGCAGCTTTGACATCCACCAACCGTACCCAGGATCTGTCTTCTGAACTGCTTATTAGCCTCCTAGGGTCGGCGAGCATCCAACGTAGTTCTTCGTCAACAGGTCTATGCGCAGCTTTAATGGTATCCACCAAGTCCATATCTAGGCAGAAGCGCCACAATGCACTGTATGCTTCGAATGTGGAAGCAATAAGCTCCAATACATGAAGTACACGTCCTTCAACGGTGTACCTCACATAACCAGTATTTCTCCCGGACTCCACATGTTTCACAAACCAGCTTCGAGGATCTCCTCCTTTAAGGCCGGGCTCTAAAAATCGGAATTTCCACCAATTATCATCGCGAATTGTAGTACCAACTCTATCCTGTGTCGCACATTGATATATATCAGGGAATATGGTTCTAGCCTCATCTTCCTCGCAAAAAAACAATTCTCCAGAAGGTTTGAATTCGTGAGCGTAAGCTCCATGTTCTTTCATTATTGAAAAAGTATCCTCAAATGAAGACATCCCATACCCGTACCGTCCATAAATAATACTTTCTGATGCTTGAAGAACGGCTAATGGCTCGTTTCTAGAATAAATGTCCTCTAGTTGGAGCTTCATCATGCTCCTATTTATGCCCCTTCTTCTATGAGTTGCCTGAACCGATACTGATGCTACGGCCGCGATCGGGATTGAACCGCCAGGTATGTTCATTGTCATTGGATAACTTACACAATTACCAACCATATGATCACCATCAAAGGCTGACCAAGCCCTGTCCGGTTCAAATATCAATCTATGTGCATGGAGATCAGTTTCCGTTCTGTAACCGTTTTCTCCCCTTGCATTAGTGATTTTGACTCTAGCAAATTCGTCCAACGTATTTTTTCGATATTCGATCACAATTGGTCACTCCATATGTTTTATTAATAAAAGTTGTTTATTGAAACAATAGGTAATAAAGGAATACCACCACATTAATCAGTGAACAGAGAACTAGAGCGCCACCCAAAGTTACTAACTGCTCCGTGAATGTTTTAAACATATCTTTTAGCGAAGTGGATTCCCGTCGAAACAACACAATATCCTTCGTCGCCATGATTGCTGCTGCTGCCCAGCATATAAATCCTACTGTTGTAACAATGTAACCGCTGGATAAAGACACTTTATCTGCTAAGCTAAATTGAGCATTTCCAGACAGTCCCGCGTGTAGGAACACTATTGAGAAAAGGAGAGGGAGTATTTTTAGCAGGGTATTAACAAATGCAACATCTTTGTAAAGTTTATCTTCTAGTTCTTTATTCTTAAATACTCTTCCAGACATAATCCCTTCATTTCAAGAATTCTAACTTGATTGATAACAATTTTTTCGAAACATATTTATGGATCACCTTATGGATAATACTCTGCTATCTCATAGGTGTCGCTCAATTGGGCGATATGATCAGCAAAATGAGTGGGCTCAACATTAGGAACATTGGTACTGGAAACCCGGGGGCTTCCAATATATTTTATGAGATAAGCCCAATAGCAGGGATTACCGTATTTTTCCTAGATCTGTGTAAAGGACTCGCAGTAACACTGCCATTAACCTTAACTGACCAACCTTCGTGGATTTCCTCCCTATCCATTCTCAGCTTAATGGCCGGACACCAGATAAGATTTCCATTCCGAATAAGTGGAGGAACTGGTATGGCAGCTGGAATGGGTGCAGGAGTAGGGCTTATCCCTTTAGGGGCCCTGGTCGCCATACCACCGGCGGGAGCAATACTTTTACTCACAAAAAGACCCAGTTACACAGGAGTTTCAGCGTTCATAATAAGCGTATTAGCCGACTGGGTGATAAATACGAATCTTCTAAACTCAACCACCATGCTTCTGCTTTCAGCATCTATACTCATAAAATTCAAGTTACAATACCGAAGGCTCTAAACCTTGCAATTATATGTGTGTTAGAACGCTATTTTGTAATACCCCTAGTTGAGGTAGGGACCAGAGCCGACACTGGAACACTAAGAGACTCAGACAGTTTAACCAGAGCTCCAAGCGTTAAGTTCTGTTTCCCATTTTCTACCAAACTTATATAAGCCCTATCAACTCCTGCAATGTCTGCAAGTTGACCCTGATTCATTCCTCTTGCCTTACGTAAGTTCTGTATATTATTTCCGATCCCGATTAAAACCTGTTCCAATCCATGAAGATCTGTGCCGATGTTCAAGTTTTTTTCCAGCAAATCTAATCCCGAGGATAAGTCTTGAGCCACTAACTGGTCACTAAACTTCTCCTCAGAAACACCTGAACCCCCTAGAAGAATAACTGGGTCATTATTTAGATCACTTAGTAAATCTAGAGCTTCATAGACTCTCGCTGTCCTATCAGTTGATGTTGCGGTTAGGATGATGGCGTCAGGGGCTGTTTCTTCTGAAAAGCTTTTCAGGTCCACTGCTGGCATTGAAGATCCCAAATAATGTACTACCCAACCATTAATTTCCAAAATGCTAGAAAATAGTTTGGCTCCGAGAACATGATTTTCATCTTCAACGCAAGCAACTAGGGCAGAAAACCCGTTTATTGAAAGATGCGGCGTATTGTCAGCCACTTTATCGGTGAGACCCATTACTATCTCACTGGCCCTGTGTTCATGAGCAATCGTTATCTCACCAGTATGCCAAAGCATGCCAATTCTATTCATAGCTTTAACAAATATGCTCTGGTAAATGTCCAAAGCAGAAAATTTATTTAGATAAGCTTCCTGTAGGACCAATTCACTCTCCGAAGCGTCTCCAGCAAGCAAGGTTTCAGTCAACTTTTCAACTAAATGGTTGGTCACAGCAAATTTCTCCTCATTGGACAAACTAATCGCTCGTTACAAACCCAAGTCTCATACGAATCATATTTCTCCGATAACCAAAAATTCTTGTTAGCGATTTTTTTATAAACAAGTAATGTGCCAGCCTACCCAAAAAGCCTCCTGGAACACTGTACCGAACTATATCTGTCATTAACGATGTATTTCTTGAGGTAGATTCTACAAAATGGCTATGAACCCATAACCTATATGGACCTTCTTTTTGCATGTCGATAAAGGATTCATGGGGATTCCACTCAAGAATTTTGGTCCTCCACTTGATTGGAAAGAACCATAGCCGAATTTCGTAGGCGATTTCACAATCTTTCGAAACGGACAAAGGCATGTCAGTAATTTTAAAATTTAGCCAAGAGGGGGTAGTTAATCCAAGATTTAAAGGGGATGAGAAAAAATTGAAAGCCTTTTCATGATCACATTTCAGTGAAACAGAAGTTTTTAGTTCATATTGGGGCTTAGAAGAATGGACGGGACTTTCGGCAGGTAGTCCTGCTTTACTAACTACAATTTTTTCAGGATGTATTTCGGCTTCCAGAGCTGATCTAAGAACATCATATTCAAACCTGAATCCAGACTCCAGAAGTTTCGCCGGCAACGGATTTTGGCTGTTCGTCAGAACTACTTCACCCTCTCCAAAAATCAATTTCAGGACGAACTTAGGCATCGGTATAACGATGAATGCATTGGTTAATGAAGCCAAATTTTTGGCAAATTCCTTACCACTAGTCGCATGAGGGGCCGTAAGATTAACAGGACCATTTAATTCCTCATTATCTATACAAAAATTTATGGCCCTGACAACATCAATGAGATGTATCCATGGAACTTTCTGTTTCCCGTCCCCCAAATAGCTACCAACACCAAAATCAAAACTTTGAATTAACTGTTGCAACATGCCACCTTCCCTTCCCAAAACAACTCCGATCCTTATGTTACAAACTCGAACCCCTGATTCAGTAGCCCGATTAGCAGCCATTTCCCACTCTACAGATAGTTGAGACA
Organism: SAR202 cluster bacterium; assembly: GCA_009392815.1. Taxonomy (GTDB): domain Bacteria; phylum Chloroflexota; class Dehalococcoidia; order Lucifugimonadales; family UBA826. The sequence continues at coordinate 22,633 of VFFS01000038.1, read as the reverse complement.
AATAATCTTGGCCGACAGCACTTTCTTCATCAATAGCTGCAGCTCCGCTGTTTCCATATACTCCAACGGCGCTAGCCGAAATGAAAATCTTGGGTGGATTTTCACACATCGCTATAGATTCTGATATTAAATTGGTGACAACTACTCGACTTTCATAAAATTCCAGTTTCCTCTTATCTGTCCAACGTACTCCTGCCAGGGGGCGTCCCGCTAAATTTATTACTACATCAGTTTCCTCAAGATACTGTTTCAAATCTCTGGGATTTTTAACAGATGATATGAGCCTAACCCCATCACCGAGCATATCAATAGCCTTATCCGTGTTTCTCACCCATGCTGAAACCTCATGGTTTTTCCCTTGAAGAAAAGCAACAGTTGCTTTACCAATGAATCCTGTTGCTCCAACCATCAATATTTTCATTTTTCCTTATCTCCGTGGCTCATGACTAAATCTTCATTAAACCTATAGAAGTCTTATGGGCACCCGCGGTAGAAACGCCCCAACTATGAGCCATCATTTTATTTAAGTAATTGTTTTTGAAACCATTTGCATGTATTATAGTACATGTTGAAATTAATTGGTAGGGGTTAAGAACAAACATGAGCACGCAAACCTTATTTGTATTGTCGAATATACTCGGCGGATTAGCTGTATTGGGAGGTTATTATTGGGGAATAACGTCGTTTTCCGAGTATCGAGAAGCGTTATGGGGTGGAGTTCACGGTGCTCTTCGCACCATTCTCACGGTGTCAATGTTATTTTCAGCTCTAGGGTACCTACTGTTTTGCTATGTCAGCTTGTTTAGGGATGGTTTAGTCAACTTTAATGAAGTCAGCAACCTCGGATCTTACACTGTAGTGATGTTGGTTGCCATATTCTTAACATCCGCAGCGTTGTGGATGCCATCCACTATTTATTATTTGAAGACTCAAAACTCCATTTGGTGGATTGTTTCCATTGCTTCGCTTTGGGTTACTGCCTTGGCTCTTTTAGCTCTACTTTACATATCAGCCTCAGCAGATATCGATTCTATTGGAGTGGTAACAAAATATCTCGCTATAGCAGGCTTGGCATCAATAACGTTCCATTGCCTTGTTTTTGACGCGGTGATATGGGTGATTTTATTTCATAAGTAATAAAGAGTAATAAAATGCAAACTTTTCTTCCCTATAGTAATTTCACAGAAACGGCTAAGTGCCTGGATAACAAACGCCTGGGAAAACAACGGGTGGAGGCTTATCAAATTCGGCGAATAATATCAGGAGAACGCAAAAACGGGGGATGGCTGACACATCCAGCAGTCCTAATGTGGAAAGGCTTTCCCGACGCTCTTGCAGCCTACCAAAACTCAATGATTCTAGAGTGGGTAGACCGTGGCTTCAATAACACTATGGAACTCACAGAACATAGCGCAATATACAAAGTTCCTCCATTCATAGGTGGGGAAAAATTCCATGAGTCTCATAGATCCAATCTTCTTCGAAAGGATTTTGAATTTTACTCCCAGTATGAGTGGCATGTTCCCGATAATTTGCCGTACATATGGCCGGTCACAAAAGAAAAATAATTTACTAAAAAAAAGTTAGTTTACAGGCGACTCATAAAATGAAATCTAAAACCAATCTCGTTATTGATTCCTACGTTCAGGAGCAAATCCCCAAACTCAAAACGGTAAATTCAAAAGATCTCGAATCAATGTTTGAGTCATTTTCACCCGAAGATCTAATAGTACAAAGTGGCATGACCGCTGATGATTTGATTGATAGCTTCAGACTATCATTGATAACTGAGTCACTAACAGATCAATACTCAAAAACTTTTCAAATTGGAGCACGCATGTATGGTGCCCAATGGTTACAAGATTACGTACTAGGTTTCTGGGAGCCAGACGAATATGGACATGCTGACCCGTTCAAAAATATATTGGTAGACTTCGGCATAAATGAAACGGACTTACGTGTGGACATAGATGAAGCAAAGCAGGGGGTGGAGTACGAGACAAAGCATGCATCCGGATTTCATCCAATAGCTCTGACAACATACGGAATGATTCAGGAATGCATAACTGATTATTGGTATGAGCTGCAAAGGGGATTTTTCCCTGCCAATAGCAACACATCGAAAGTGATCAGCAAAGTTAAAGGAAGAGAAGCTCTACATACGGTGCAGTTTCGTAACCTTACTGCACTGCAATTAGAAGCAGACCCCTCACTTTTAACAGAGATAATAAATGCTTCAACTTCATTCCAGATGCCATCAAATCACATTCCAAATGTGTCGGATATAGAGAGTAAAACCCAGGAGTGGATACCCAAAATGAACGGGTCAGTAATAGAACTTCTGAGAAGAATAGTTGCGAACTTAAATATGGCTTTGGATGACAACAGGAATCTAGGAAAACTACTCATAGAATATGCAACAGCAAGTGAACGCAAATTTATAGATCAGGTGCCCAATACGCTGGTAAAAAAAGCTTTAAACACTTTTCCAGCTAGTCACGGAATAGTTGGTGAGGCTATGTTGGAACAGCTTGGACTGACAGCCAATGAAAAAGAGGTCCCGATGAATCTTTTGGAAAAAGTACATTTTTATTTACGTAAATCGTTGAAACGATACGTGTACGCAAAACTCGATATTGAGGGATTTCTTAAAAAACCAGAGTCCCCAGTAGGCCCTTTGGGGTTATCTTGAGCCATGGATTCTTTAATGAATCTAGCGGGTCATGCCATGTCAAAGCCAATTATAAAAAGCTTTGCCCAGTCAGGCATAAGCATAATTACTCCCGACGGAAAAACATATGATTTAAATAGAGGTAAAAAAAATGATGTTGAACCAATTGTCATAAAAGACTGGAGATTTTTCTGGGATCTGGTGTCAGGATACGACCTCGGGTTCGCTGAAGGATACCTAAACGGAACATGGGATCACGATAATCTACCGAAATTATTTCAACATCTCTCCACCCAACCTTCCCACGGTTTAGCTAACTCAATTGGGGTATATGCACCCGCTAAAATCGCCGCCCGAATAACCCAATATATAAAGTCAAAAAACTCTTTAAAAAGGGCGAAAAAAAACATTAGCGATCACTATGACTTGAGCAATGATTTCTTCCAGGGCTTTTTGGACAACTCCATGACATATTCTTGTGCAGTTTTTGAAGATAACCAGACCTCTTTACATGTGGCTCAGCAAACAAAAATAAACCGTCTAATTAATGCTGCCAATACCAGGCCCGGGCAATCAATACTTGATATTGGATGTGGGTGGGGCAGTTTGGCACTTAACGCCGCAACTATCCACTCTTTAAATGTATCCGCAGTCACTTTATCTAAGAATCAATTTGAATCATTCAATGAGAGGATTAAAGAAAACGACTTGCAAACTGTCATTGACTTAAAACATAAGGACTACAGAGTTATAGAAGGCAAGTTTGATCATATATTTTCAGTGGAAATGCTTGAGGCTGTTGGACACAATGGTGTCGATACATTCTTCAAAAAATGTTCCACTCTCCTAGATTCTGGTGGTTCTTTACAAATACAAGTAATCGTTGTGCCGGATGATCGGTACGATACCTATAGAAAAAATTGTGACTACATACAAAAATATATTTTTCCTGGAGGGCTATTACTTTCCCCAAAAATACTAAATGATTCAGCTAATAAACATAGTTTCGAAATTTACCGTAGTGAAAAAATTGGCCACCACTATTCAAAAACACTTGCAATTTGGAGAGATAAGCTTAAATCCAACTGGCCGAAAATTGAGCAACTAGGATTCGAGGAACGTGACTTCCGAAAATTCTTTTATTACTTCAGTTACTGTGAAGGAGCTTTTCGCTCCGAGCATATCAATACTTTGCAAATTTCATATAGGAAGCGTTAGTTGAATGTTGACAGATAAAATTATTGAAAGTGGAATTCTTCCTGATTCCGTCCTCAGATATGCGGTAAGGCAAGGATTGCGTAGATACCAACAACGCTTAAAAAAATTAACTTGTGACGACATTTTGCAAGCACAAACGTCCTTCAAGCAGAAATCACTATCGGGTTCTATAGCGCTAAGCATGTCGGAAGCTAACGATCAACATTATGAGATCCCTCTAGTTTTCTTTGAACATGTTCTTGGCAAAACAATGAAATACAGCGGCTCATACTGGCCCATGGGTTGCGACGAAATAGATGATGCAGATAACGAAACACTAAACAAATACATTGATAAGGCATCGATAGATGATGGTCATACTATTCTAGATTTGGGTGCAGGTTGGGGCTCACTTGCAATCAAGATGGCTACTAAATTCAAAAACTCCGAAATTAAAGCCTTGACTAATTCCAGTATTCAAAAAAGTTTCATTGATGACCGTGCAAAGAACTTGGATCTCGTTAATCTCGAGACAGTTAAATCAGATATAAATGATTTCGAGACATATCAGCGTTTTGATCGGATCACATCGATTGAAATGTTTGAACACTTACGAAATCCTGAAACTGTTATTGGAAAAGTTGATAAATGGTTGAACGACAGAGGCATATTGTTCATCCAAGTCTTTTCCCATCGGTACTTCCCTCAGTTTTTTGATAATACGAATACTTCTTGGATGTCCAGACATTTCTTTACGGACGGAATGATGCCCTATAGGAATTTTTATCAAGAACTAGAAATACCTCTTAAATTAGATAAAACGTGGACCATACCGGGCATTCATTATCATAAAAGCCTAGAATTTTGGCTTTCTAACCTCCATAAAAACAAGAAACAAATACTATCGGCATACAATGACAATTCTTATTTAAACAAGTACAGACTATTTCTGATTTTTTGCTCAGAGCTTTTTAAATTCAACGAAGGTAATGACTGGCATATAGCCCAACATTTATTCTCCAAAAAAGCAGATCTGAATTGAAAGTCGCGATAATAGGTTCTGGCATTTCAGGCATCTCTGCCGCATACAATTTAGATGCGGAGCATGAAATCGTTATCTACGAGTCAAGCTCTCACATAGGGGGGCATACTAACACCGTATCCGTTGAGGATGAACTAGGTTTAGTGTGGAATGTAGATACTGGATTTATTGTGTTTAATGACAGAAATTATCCTCATTTTTCAAAATTTCTAACAGAATTGAAAGTTGAGAGTCAGAAAACTTCCATGTCATTTTCTTTCACTGACTATTCGAAGAAAATAGCCTATGCAGGAACGTTAAAGGGATTGAGTTCTACTTTGATTAGCTGGAACTTTAATAGTTTAAAAACTCTTATCAATATATATAAATATTCTAGGAAGCTCAGACAAATACACCTGTCGTCTTTAGATGAAGATTATTCCGTAATTGACTTTCTAAGAGAGTCGGGATGTCCTAAGGAAGTAATCGAAAACTACTTCAAACCAATTACCTCAGCCATATGGTCCTGTGACAAAACTGAGGTAGAAAAAATACCTGTTAGCACATACGCAACTTTTTTTGATAACCACGGCCTTCTTCAACTTACGAATCGACCGATATGGTACTCCATTAAAGAAGGAAGTGTTACATACCTGAATGCCTTTGAAAATTATTTTCAAGGCTTAATAAAAACAGGAGAAGAAGTCACAAAAGTCACAGAAACAAAAAATAGTGTGTGTGTAATGACAAAAAAAGGAATTTCAGCAAATTATGATTACGCCGTCATAGCGACTCACGCCGACCAAGCTTTAAATATTGTAGAGAACCTATCGAACCAAAAGTCCAGTATATTAAGGTCAGTTAGATATTCTCCAAATAAAATATATCTCCACACCGACTTATCGTTTATGCCAATTGATAAAAAGATGTGGGCTTCATGGAATGTAATAAGAACAGAAACCAGCAACTCCACCGACCACACCTATACGACCTACAACATGAATTTACTCCAATCCATAGAATCAAACACAAAATTTCTAGTCACTGTAAGTCCTGAAGAACCTCCGAATCCATCTAACATTCTGTATGAAACAAGTTTTACCCATCCTGTTCTGTCACATACGGAGCAATCAAAATCAAAAATTATTCCCATGCTCAACAAATCAGGAAGAATAAAATTCTGCGGAGCATACACAGGGTATGGATTTCATGAAGATGGTTATAAATCCGGAAAGGAAGTTTCAGACTTGATAAAATTTGAGACAAGCCGAGGACCGTCTGAATAAGTCATTTATAGCTTCAGGATATCTCGTACACAGTAGAGTGGCCCCTACACTCCATTCTTTCCGATTTAAACACACCATGCTTTTTCTCAATCTGAATCAGCTGGAAAAGGGTGCGCTGGACATCTGGCCGATGTCATACAACGGCAATGGTTTATTAAAAATTCAAAGCTCTGATTACATCGATGAATCCTGCAAAAGTCTTGGATCTAAATTATCAAAATATTTTGCAGACATCACCGAAAAAGATAATATTTATGTCCTTACCACTCCAAGTATTTTTCGATACTCTTTTAACCCTGCAACCTTTTACTTTCGTTTTCACACCGACAATAAAATTCGTGACGTCGCAGTCGAAGTCCATAACACCTTCGGAGAATCACATATCTACTACCTCGACGACCAATCGTTCGACCACGAAAATAAGGAGTATTTTTCATCCAAACGATTCCATGTATCACCCTTCATATCCAGGAAAGGTGAATATACATTTAAGTTTTCATTTTCAGAAAACAGTGTCGAAATTCACATCAAATTGCACCAACATGGTCTGCCATTGATAACAACTGAATTCTCTGGCAATCTAACGCCAATGCAAAAGTCATCACTTCTTAAGATGTTGCCAAAATTAGTCACAACTGTGTTATTTACTGAGTTAAGAATACTGAAAATCGCTCGCGTACTTTTCTTCAAAAAGAAAATAGATTTTTATAAAAAACCCGTACCAGCGAAAGATAGTCATATATCTCCAGCTAAAGGCTTTATATCCAAGATAAAGTTCCCATTTGTATGACAGCTCTAACAAAGTTTAAAAATTTATGGCTATTGAAAATTATTTTTTTTTGTCTCGTTGTGATCCCGTTGGTCCACGTTGGCGTTGTTGAATCACACGTCCCATATCTAGCTCTCGATAAAAACAAGACACTCGATAACGCTCTGAGGCTGAGCGACATACAAATATCGAAAGTCATATACCAAGTATTGAATGAAACATCTGACCAATCTTGGATTGCATTCGAAGCCGAGCCAGGGCAAATTCTGAATTTGGAAATTGGACTACCTGCCCTGGAACAGGTTAGGAATTTTCGACCAACAATAGTTCTGATTAAACCCAGTGAAAGCAATCAATCTCCGATTGAGCTAATAGACTCACATATCATCACTAATGGAGCAAAACTAACCCCCTTTCACGAACCATTTACAGATACTAATTCTTGGATTCTGACTAAAAAAGAAATTTCTATCTCTGAAACAGGCCTGCATCATCTAGTAAGTCTGGATTTAGAAGACAACACGGGAAAACTATGGGTAGCAATAGGTAAAGAAGAGCGATTTGGGGTGTCCGATATAGCTAGATTACCGTCAACAATATTGGAAGTACGAAAATTCCACGACAATGATCAAAATGGGAATACGAACCTGTGGAACCACCAATTATTCGTCCCTTTGTCTGTAATATTAGTAGCTATTGGAGCAGTAGGACTGAGCCTATTGGCGTTAAAGATTAAAAAATCAAATGAGCATTCTTCAACCAGATCGAAGCAAAACAACATCGAAATTAATCGATAGTAATATGAGCATTTCCATCATAGGGGCCACCGGACATCTGGGACACGCATTAGTTAGACATATAAACGAGTTAAAATTACCTGTTCGTGTAATATGCAGAGCTAGTTCAAATGCGGAATATTTTCGGAGCATCGGACTAGATGTCAAAAGAGCCGACTTGGATGATGTGAAAAGCCTGAAAAATGCCTTATCCGATTCCGAATACGTAATTCACCTCGCGAGCAAGATCTCGGTTATGCCACTGGCACGGAAAGAGTTAACCCGAATCAACGTCCAAGGAACTAAAAACGTAATAGAGGCATGTAATGAGGCTGGTGTTGAGAAACTGATATATGTCAGTTCCATCCAAGCTATATCTCCAGGATCTGGGGAAAAACAGATCGACGAAATTTCTGAAATTGACCCCTATCTCACCCATGACGACTATGGCTTCAGCAAAGCAGAAGCTACCTTAGAAGTTCTACAAACAGCTCAGTCTGGAAAGCTTAAGACCAGTGTACTGTGTCCTACTGGAATAATAGGACCCCACGACCCTGGATCCTCACAAATCGGCAAATTTTTGAAAGTACACATTAAATACGGAACACACGCCTTCGTGTCGGGAGCATATGATTTTGTGGACGTGCGCGATGTATCCATTGCCGTATTCAACAGCATCACTATGGGAGCTAACGGGCAGCATTATCTTTTATCGGGGAGTAAAGTTTCGGTTAAAGAATTTCTGGAGTATGTATGCTCGCTGACCAATAAAAAAATGCCAATAATTCGCATACCAAATTCAGTAGCGTTATTGGCTGGTCAAACAAACGGTTGGATGAATAAATTAATCGGTCGGGAAACCTATTTCACAGCAAGCTCACTTCGGACCTTGTGGAGCAACTCAAACATATCATCAAGACTGGCGGAGAAAGACCTTAATTTTCGATCCCGATCTTGGCAACATTCGATTAAAGACCAGTTAAATGATCTAACCAAGAGTTCTTATCCTTAGCGATTCCACTTCTGTAAAAATCCGAGTTGACTTGACACCCTCTCCAGTCCTATCACATTAGGTATTTGCATTTCCACACACATAGTTGCACTTTGGTATATATTTTGATACACTGACTTGTGTTAAACAACAAATTATAAAGGATATATGCAATATGAAACACAAATATAGATGTAACAGATGCGACGGCAACATCGTTGAATTGAAGCAACACGAAGGTCTCGAGCTGCAATGTTTGATGTGCGGTAGACGTTACAAAGTGGAAGATAGATACCAGGAAAAAACTGCTGCCTAATAAAAATAATCCGTAAAAAGGAGAATTAAATATGTCAAATGAAAATACCAAAATGAGCGCATGGATAGATCTGGCTCAAGGGCTCTACACATTCCTAAATGAAAGAAATACAACGATCCATTATTCCTTTGAAAACCTGAATGTCTCAGTACCTCAGACCACTGGTGACTCTTCACCAAGAGCAAAATGGTCCCTAAATGGAGCGGTAAGTATAAGCACATCTGAAAAAATGGACTCGAGTGGAAGGAATGACTAGCAGCTCCTTGAAAGAAAAGTTTCACATTGATGGATCCCTTAGGGTTGAGGCACCTGAGTTCGACGTCTCTTTATCTTTTCAAGGAAATGAAATAAACATAAATGTAACTAGGTTAAATCGGAACGCATCAAAATTAATACCTCCATCATTATCCAAGAGAATCATGTTGAAAAAGATTTCCGATTCTCTAACAGACATGGGTAAAACTTTGAATGTATCTCTAATGGGAGAAATTGCCTTCGTGATAGGTCGAAGGGCGACTCCAAGTCTGCTCAGCAGAGTGGGCTTACTTCCCGGGCTGGAGGTAAAAAGTATAAAAACATCCGCAAAACTAATGAAAGGTTTATATAATGAATTTTAACTGGAAATTAAGCTCTTCGGGCACCAACACTATGGGTAGCCCTGTAAGAGAGTTCGTCCTCCGCATGGACAATAGCCTTAGAGAAAATGGGCTTCCCATAGAAGGTTTCGAATTCTTGCATGGCTCTTCGAAAATGCTTGAAATAACTCGGCAGATAGAAGACGAACTTTCGCGTTCGTCTCAAAACCCCACCCTATATGTAGGTTTCCAAAGAGTTGATAAAGTAGATAGCGAGCTAAAAAGATATCAGCAACTTAAAAATAGCGGTACAAAGATCCACGCTTATGGAGTCGGTGAACCAACACCACATCAACTGTCTGTAGTAAACAATTGGACATCTCTGGATCTCTCAGTATCCAATGTTGAAAATCAATGGTTTTTAGTAAGCGAAAGTCCCACCCCGATCGCTTTTATAGGCTGGGAGATATCAGAAGAAATATTCGGCCAGGGAAAATTGTCTGATCCCGAGAAAATGTTTGAAGGGTTTGTGTCATCAGATGAGCGCGTAATCAAGTCTCTTATCTCGCATTTAGACTCAGTAAGTCTAAATAAGGAGTTGCAACCATTAAGCGTGGAGACATTATCTAGGACACTTGAGAGCAAGGTAAAGAAAGTTATGGTAATAACTCAAGATAAACCTTCCGATAAACTTTCTCCAGGAACAGAAGAATCGCTAAAATCATCAATATCTCTTTGTAAATCTCTCCAAGCAGAGGCTATCTTATACGATATTTCAGCGGCTTCTTATTTTGTAAATCCAGGTCCTCCAGGGACTACCTGGACTGAGATCAATTTGTCTGGAGATGAAGTGAATACACTCGGAAGGTCTCATCTAAGTCAACAGTTAGCAGAGTTCAAAAACGAGGGCCTACATGCCAGCGCCTTGCTCGCCGGGAAACACGGATTTCAGGCCATAGGCGAAATTGCAAATAGAGAAAAGGCTGACGTGGTAATAGTCCCCCAATATTACGAATTCCCGAGCCTTGTGGACAGAATTGTAGGAAATACCCTTGGTCAGATCAAAAACACTAATACGCCCCAACTAATGGTTTCAACCGATGACGGATATTTCAGACAGGCACATGTGTAAGCGAATGAAAATGATGACTTTGCACCCTACAATAGTTCTGATGTTTTGGAAAAATTTGTATCCCATCACATCTGAAACTAAGGACTCTACATGAATATAGCAATAACAGGGGCTTCTGGTTATATAGGTTCCCGCCTGACGGAAAAAATGTCGGTTGGTCCCCACAAACTCAGATGTTTGGTAAGGGATAAAGTCGCATTTAAGCAACGTTTTCATGGTAAAGGAATAGATATAGGGGAGTGTAATTTATTAAGGTCAGAGACTGTCTCAAAAAAATTACAAAATATAGATACAGCCTTTTATTTGGTACATTCTTTGGCCTCTGACAATGACTTTGATGAGGATGAAATTACCTGTGCTAGAAACTTTTTGAATGAAGCTACAAATAGCGGTGTTAAAAGGATTATTTACCTCGGTGGTTTAACAACACAAACTGGTAAACTTTCCAAACATTTATCCAGCCGTCTAAGGGTGGGAGAGCTACTTAGATCCTCTTCTGTCGAATGCATTGAATTCCAAGCCTCGATTATTATCGGTAAGGGTGGTTTGTCCTACGAAATTATGAAGAGCTTGGTTGAAAGGCTCCCCGCTATGATTACGCCGAAGTGGGTCTCTTCACTTGCTCAACCTATCTGGATCGAGGATGTGGTCGATTATCTATCTATGTCCGCCGATTCCCACTTCAATGGGAGCAAAATTATTCAAATAGGGGGCCCTGACAAAGTATCGTACAAGGACCTTATGAAAGAATACGGTCACCAACGTGGAATAAAGCGCGCCATGATATCTGTCCCCGTTTTAACTCCACACTTATCCAGTCTATGGCTAGGTCTGGTAACACCTGTATATGCGAGAGCGGGAAGAAAATTGATCAACAGTTTGACAACCGACAGTGTTGTGACGGAAAGAAGCGGGATGGAAATGTTTCCAATCACTCCGGTCACATATAAAAAAGCTATTCAACATGTATTAGAAGACTCAGAAACTGGTCCCGTTTCACGCTGGTTTGATGCAAATTCTTCCGCTAGCAAAACACCAAAGGGAGTTGGCTTTGGAAGCATAAATCTCTCAGATTTCAAATATAAATTTGAGGACACAAGATTTATCGATGTTGATAGTAATGCCTTAGAGGCAATCAAGCCCATAAATGAAATCGGCGGCTGTAACGGGTGGTATTTTGCAAATATATTGTGGCGTATCAGGGGGTGGTTTGATCTTTTGGTCGGTGGGGTTGGAATGCGACGATCAAGATTAGAGAAGGACAAATTTATAATTGGAGACACTCTCGATTGGTGGAGAATAATAGACACAGCAGAAAATAGAATGGTCACATTTCTAGCGGAAATGAAACTTCCTGGTGAAGCCACACTCAAATTTGAAGTTGAAACACGACCGACTACGACAAGGATATGGCAGACTGCATCTTTTTACTCTAATTCCTTTACTGGCTATTTATATTGGTACTCTCTACTCCCGCTTCACGCATTTATATTTAAAGGGATGATTAGGTCGATAGGGGCCAAGGTTTTCAATAGTACCCCTAGTACCGATTGACCCGAATAATGGATGGTCCATACAATGCGGACAATTACAATGTAAATGGAAATATACTTAATATCGTAGATCCAGACTAGAGATTCATGACTGACAAAATATATAGAAAGCCTATCCCCATCCCGACCCCAGAGTCAGATTTTTTTTGGTCGAAGGTTGCTCAACATGAGCTATGGATACAACGCTGTATCGATTGCTCGAAACCTTTTTTTTATCCGCGAATGGTGTGTCCGCTTTGCTTATCCCAAAACATTGAATGGTTCGAGGTGAGCGGAAGAGGTTCTTTATACTCTTACATGATTAACCATCGTCCAGCACCAGGTTTTGAGGACGATGCTCCATATGCCATAGCCATAGTGGAGCTGGAAGAGGGGCCGAGAATGATGTCCAATATAGTGGGGATAGAGAATACTCCGGAAAATCTCATATTGGATATGTCCTTAAGAGTTGTTTTTGAAGACGTTGCCCCAGATATAACCATCCCAAAGTGGTGCCCGGATGAAAACTAAAAACACAGATAGAATCAATAATAAAGCACTCGAAATAAATCATTAAAAATGGAGTCACTCAGGTATAAAACTGCCATAGTGGGAGCTTCAGAAACCACCGAACTCGGGAATATTCCGGATAAAACTCCTTTCCAGCTCCATGTCGATGCGTCAGTAAACGCAATCAAAGATTGTGGGATTGATAAGAAAGAAATAGACGGAATCGCTACGACAATGAATCCGGTCGCTCTCGCGCATTACCTCGGTATCACGCCCAAATGGATAGATAATACTCAGGTGGGAGGAACCTCTTTTCTAATACATGTGAGGCATGCGGCAGCTGCAATCGCAAGCGGCCTCTGTGACACGGTATTAGTGTCCATGGCAGAGAGTGGAAAAAGCAGAGTAGGACAAAGTTCTAATTCAAATTTTTCTGATTCAAGTTTAGAAGGTTTGAGGGACAGTAGCTTCCCTGGACAGTTTGAATCAATTTATGGCGTATACGGGCCTACAACCCAATTTGGTTTGGGAGTCCTGAGATATATGAAGGAAACGGGTACGACCCACGAACAGTTGGCTTCCGTTGCCGTTGCCCAACGTAAATGGTCAAACAAAGTGCCCAGAGCCATGTACAGAGATCTAATAACAATCGAAGACGTCCTAGAAAGTCGGATGATTTGTTACCCCTTTCATCTTCTGGAATGCTGCTTAGTTTCTGATGGGGGTGGAGCATTAATAATCACAAGAAGTAATAGAGCAAACAACTTTGCGAAGGATCCCGTTTACATCTTAGGAACAGGAGAATCCGCAGAAACGCCGATCGTAAGTCAAATGTACGATATGACATCTTCCACTGCATTCAAAATTTCCAGCAAGAAGGCCTTTGAAGAATCAGGCCTCAATCAAAGCAATATAGACCACTTGATGATTTATGATGCATTTGCTCATTTACCTATTTATGGTCTAGAAGATCTTGGATTCGTATCAAGAGGTGAAGCAGGGGCATTTATAGAGCAAGGTAACACCTCTCCCGGCGGAAGTTTGCCTATGAATACCAACGGAGGTGGACTCTCATATACACATACTGGAATGTACGGGATGTTCGCGATCCAGGAGTCTATTAGACAGGTAAGGGGTGAGGCCTCTAATCAAGTACCCAACGTAGAAGTATCTTTCTGCCAAGGCGTCGGGGGAATGTTTATGGCGGCAGCAAGCCTCATATTTACAAATTCTCCACCTGACTAGAAACGACATAAGAATACAAAGGGGCAAAAGTGACGGAAATACTTTGTTACCAAGACAGCTATTTAAAAGAGTTTGATGCGGTAGTTACACACGTCACTGATACAGGAATAGCTCTAGACCAAACCGCTTTCTATCCCGGAGGAGGAGGCCAACCATCTGATACAGGGTTCATTATATGGGAAAACGGCAGTTCTTCAGTGCAAAAACTTTCCAGGACTGGAGGCCAACTTATACATAAACTCGACGGGGACATTCCAAGCGTAGGAACAAAAATACATGGATCATTGGATTGGGACAACCGATATCAACTAATGCGAACTCACACGGCGTTGCATATTCTGTGTGGTGTTGTTTGGAGGGATTATGGAGCTCTAGTAACCGGAGGTAATATGACCCCACTGGCAGCTAGGATGGATTTTGAATTGGAGAACATGTCCACAGAATTTGCTATCGAAATGGAAAATTTGATCAACCGAGAAGTTGAAGAGGAAAGAAAAATAGTGGTTGGAACTCTTCCCAGAGAGGAGGCATTCAAAATTCCAGATCTAATTCGTTTAAAAATCAACAAATTACCACCTGCTATAAAAGAGGTCCGTACTGTAGATATAGTTGGATTGGATCTTCAGGCCGATGGAGGCACACATGTAGCCAATACCCGCGAGGTAGGTCGAATCGAAGTAGTAGGACACGAGAGCAAAGGCCGAATAAACAAGAGACTGCGGATTAAACTAAGCCCCTGATTTTGGCATGGTTATTTCAGATTACTTTAAAGAACCTCCTCAGCAATTCTCTCTAATTCAGAAGCCATTTCCGCCTCAGTCTCCTTATATTCCGGCCTCACTACTACCCTGTTTGCACCAGCATTCAGATAATCTTCTGCAGCCCGTCTATCAGCTGGCTGTCCATAAATAGTAATCGTGATTGTATTTGGATCCCTGCCCCGATCTTTCGCAAGAGTATCTAACTCTTTTCTACTTGTTTCCACATCTTTGGGAGTAACTCTATTCGGCAACCATCCATCGGCTACATCGACAATACGACGCAATACGTTTTTCGCCATGCCCCCAATCAATATTGGCGGATGTGGGTTCTGAGCAGGCTTCGGAAACATTTTTACAGGGGGGAAATCATAATATTTACCATGAAATTCAGCCTCATCTTTTGTCCAGAGCTCCTTCAACGCAAGTAGAGACTCTTTTGTCTGAGTCCACCTATGATCAAAGTCACCCCCCATCAGTTCCGTTTCCTCTCTCAACCAACCTGTACCTATTCCAAAGAGAAAACGCCCACCACTGAAAAGATCCAAAGTCGACACCGTTTTCGCGAGGACCAATGGATTCCTCTCGGGAACTAAAGTTATTCCGGTGGCTAACTTAATTTTAGAGGTCGTCCCTGACGCTTGCGCTAAAGCAATAAATGGGTCTGCAAAATGTGCATATGTCCAAGGTATTACTCCATCCTCAGAACCAGGAAATCTGCTGGTTGTGTTAACAGGTAATACAGGATGTTCCGCGTACCAAATTGATTCAAATCCCAATAGTTCCGCCTTTGAGGCCATGAAACCAGCGTTCACCTTGTAAGCGGGTAATGGCGTCGAAATCCCAATAGTCATATGGCTCTCCTTAGTCAAAAACTGATTTCTATTGCGGATCATATTAAACTACCCACACTAGTCAAGTTTAATGTTGGATTGCTGATCCTATGATTTCCCATTAAATCACATAAAGGGATACTCATACTGTGCATTGATCCCTTGTAATTAAGGAAGGAAGCGAAGTTTTAGGTGAAGTCATTAACAGAATAATTAGGAGGCCGGCATGCTCGATATATTGATACATAATGGAACCATATTGGATGGAACCGGGAACCCTGGTTATAAGGGCGCTGTCGGAATTGACGGAGACACAATTTCACTCCACCGAGGTGATCTATCTGATATTGAAGCCCATCGGTACATAGATGCGGAAGGATATGTTGTTTCTCCTGGATTTGTAGATCTTCATTCACACGCTGGCTTAACCATTCTGGGGGCTCCACACCATGATCCTAAAGTACGCCAAGGGGTGACAACAGAGTTGGTAGGAATAGATGGCATCTCACACGCCCCTTTTAAAACAACGGAGGAGCTTGAAAGATACATCTGGCTGGATTCAGGACTAAATGGATACCCACCCATGCCACCCGACTGGTTAACAGTAAGTGAACTTCTATCAAAATACGAAAGCACTGTGGCGGTAAACGTAGCATACATACTCGGTAACTCTCCTGTACGAATATGGGGGGTGGGGTGGGAGCAAAGACCAGCGAATAATGCTGAAATAGCAAATATGAGATCTGTAGTGAGAGAATGTATGGAGGAAGGAGCTTATGGAATATCCACCGGCCTTGACTATCCCCCAGGCGCTTACGCGTCAACTGAAGAGTTAATAGAGCTTTCCGACGAAAGCGCCCGTTTGGGAGGCTTTTACCACACACACACACGTGCTAGCTTAAAAGAACAAGGGGTACTTGCTCCATGGGAAGAATCGATAGAAATTGGTCGTCGGTCCGGTATCCCTATTCACTTGACACACTTCAGACAAGGCTACCAAGGAGATGGAAGTCATCTTGATTATTTAGGCTTGGTCGACAATGCTCGGATCGAAGGACTAGATGTCACTTTTGATTGTTATACCTACCCTTATTCCGGCACAACGATAACAATAGGGTTACCTCATTGGGCAAAAGATGGAGGGCCAGAAAGATTAATGGCTGCTCTCAGAGATCCTGATGATAGATCGAGAATGAAAAAAGAGATAACCATAGATAGATTGGAAAACAATTGGCTAACGAATTTTACAAAAGAAGCTAACAAAATTTATGATGGTTTATTAATCACTGAGATCGCCAATCTAAGAAATCAGGATCCAGCAGACGCACTTTTTGATTTACTACTGGACGAAAACCTTGGTATCTCAACGGTTGGACTGGGTACTAATCCTCAAACACTTCCAGCATTCGTTTCTCACCCTGCCGGGATGGTAGCAAGCGACGCAATTCTGTTTGGGGAATATCCAAACCCCAGGACCTACGGGTGCTTTCCTGTTGTGCTTGCTGAATTTGTGAGAGCTGAAAAACAGCTGAGACTCCCTGAAGCCATAAGAAAGATGACGTCATTCCCGGCTCAACGATTGGGCTTAAAAGACAGAGGTCTAATCAAGGACGGCTATAAGGCGGATATAGTTCTATTCAACCCAGACACTGTAAAAGCCCCAGCGACTAAAGAAAATCCAAAACAATACCCTATCGGCATAGACTACGTGATAGTAAACGGCAAGATTGTTATTGATGATGGCAATAACACTGGTGTCACCCCAGGCAGAGCCTTACGAAGAGGAATAGACTAATCCAATCACGGTAACCAGACTTCAAAATTCAAATTTTTAGCAATGCAATTGTTAGCTAAGCAAAGGCCGATGCTGAATCCAGGGTTTTGCTTCCTCAAAAGCAGCACTTACAGCGAGTACCGTCTCTTCGTCTCCATGTTTCCCTAAAACATGGAGACCCACTGGCATCCCATCTGTGTCAAAACCACAAGGAACGCTGGCCGCAGTATAACCAATCGTGTTTATAGGGTGTGTGAACGGTAAAAATCCCCATTCTGGATTAGGATATGGCTCTTCGCCTCCAATTGTTTCTGGATAGGCGTCTGTAGGAAATGCCGTAACTGCCATTGTGGGGGAAAGGATTATGTCGAATTTTTCAAACTCATCCTCGAATAATTGAATCATCCTATCTCTCTCCCCTACCGCCTTCACATAATCAGCCCCAGTCGTTTTTGAGCCGTGTTCAATTGCATACCTGGCGTACCATGTCAAAGGATCTTTTTCATCATCAAGTAAATGGCCTTGTGTGGCAAAAGCTCCCGCAGCAAAAAGTGTGAACCATGTATCAAAAGCTCCTTCCAACTTCAGGTTGGATTCAATTACCGTACATCCAAGTTCGGTAAAAACATTGGCTGCACTCTCAGTAATAGAGAGAACTTCGCTATCAACCGACGCATATCCATAGTCCGGGCTCCACCCAATTTTTAAACCTGATATCTCTCTAGTCACAGAGTCTAAGAAATTAGGCACTGGTGCCCTAAGTGAGCCAGGGTCTCGCGAATCATAACCTGCCAATACCTGTAACAATAGCGCTGAATCTTTCACTGTCCGTGTCAGTGGCCCTTGTTGACTCAAATAATTCGCCAACGGAGAAGTCAAAGCTCCAGAGAAACTAGAAACCCTCCCCTGGGTAGGCTTTATCCCATAGATACCATTAAAACTTGCCGGTATCCTGATCGATCCACCTCCATCCCCTCCAGTTGCCAGGGATGTCAGGCCTGCAACAATAGATGCCCCTGCTCCTCCACTAGAACCTCCGGAGGTTCTATCCACATTCCATGGGTTCCGGCAAGGATCTCCCAATCGATTTTCGTTAGCACCTAATAACCCGAATTCTGGGGAGTTGGTCTTACCTAGCATGATTGCCCCGGCTTTTAGAACACGCTCTACCACCGCACAATCCGCTTCAGGAATACGATCCTTATAGGCTAGAGATCCTCCTGTTGTACGAACCCCTTTCGTCATCTGAAGATCCTTAATAGAAATAGGAATACCATGGAGTGCTCCCAACTCACCTCCTCCCATTACTTCAGTTTCAGCTTTTTGAGCAGCACTTAAAGCTATATCGGCTGTTACGGTCAAATACGAATTTAGGTTTGAATCAAGTTTTTCAATTCGCTCGAGATATAGTTTTGTTATCTCCACTGGAGATAACTCTTTTGATTTTATAAGTTCACCAATTTTTGTTGCAGGCTCAAAAGCTAGATTCTGATCTATCTCTGCCATTTTTCAACTCCCTTTTAATATTTCAGTGGTTAAAGTTTCTCCGGGAAGGTTAGTAGATAGCGCCATAGCTGCTAACGTGATCAGGGCTTACCATAAAATGCTGGGCTGCAGCATGCATATCTCTAAAGCACTGCTGAAGCGGATTGTCCATGTTCAATGCGGAACCACCGGCAGCATGGAAGCACGAGTCTACTATATCTAGAGATTCTCTCGTCACCCATGCACCTACTGCTCTGATCCTAAATTGTTCTTTCTCAGAAAGAATATTTCCAGACTTAGCGACATCCCACGCCTGTTCAAATACACTTTTTGACAGTGCCTCAATGGATCGCATCTTTAGGTCAATATTTCCCAGCATCATTTGGAAATGGGGACTATCTCCAATAGAAGTCTGTCCGGGAACTCCCCTTGTCCTAGAAAATGACAAAGATTTAATTTCTTCTAATGATCTCTTTGCTGTCCCAATCGCAATCCCTGCATGCCCAAACACCACAAAAGCGGGTCTCTTAATTCTGTATAGATCCCCACCTCTCAATGGGAGGTCATCCCCTGACCAAGTGAGCGCCAGAGGAACGTGGAGTTCAGAAACCTCGTAATCATTGCTGCCACTTCCTCTCAAACCTGCTACATTCCAGTTGTCTATTATATTAACTTCTGATTTTCTGAATAACGCTCTTATTTCCGAAACCCCACTAGGCTGTGCTCCAGATAAAACTTTGGCTCCCGCCGTGACCCATTCTGATCCCTTTATGCCGCTACCGTAGGGCCATCTTCCGGTTACAAAAAAACCGTTTTCAGAGGGAATAGCCTCTCCGAACGGCATACCTACCCCAACAATAGATGGGTGAGACGTAGAAGATTCATCAGCAAAGACTATGTCTATCCCAGTATCAGAAAGAAAAGCCCCCGCCGACCCAACATTTGTGGCACTTACCATAGTGCACCACGCGGCGGAGGTATCTATTGAGGCCAAAGCTGTCAATACTTCAAGCTGAGTCACAGGATCTGCCTCAGCCCCACCAATTTCTGAAGGCAACTTCAAGGAAAGAAGACCGCTATCATGAATAGCATCCCAGCTATCTGGATGTAGATAACAATGTTCTTCGCCGAATGAGACATTCCGAGCCACTATGTCCGAAATCGATGACACAGCACTCAACAAAGCTTCCCGCTTTTCGAGTCGATCGTCCGGCCATGTATTCAGCAATGTATAACCTCTTGACTAAGCAGGTATTCGAGATCTGGCCTGATCTAGCAATAACTCCTCTGCATCTTCAAGGTTAACCGGATCTGCGCAGGGCTGAGGAACGGGGAACCCGGTTCTATAATAAACCTCTATAGTGTTCCCCTCAGGGTCAAGGGCATACATACCAAACGCGTTACCATGACTAACAGTGCGTTCTATACGAACCTCTTCGTCTTTAAAAACCGAGTGAAACTGCTTTAATTCTGAAAGTGTATTGACGTAAAAAGAGATCTGCTGAACCATCTTGGAACCTTCAGGTACGTCTCTTCCTTTCATCAAAACAAATTCATGATGCTCTTCCTCCGGGTTAGATGACATGAAGACTATACCCCTGTCCTCTGTTTCTTCATCCGTAATTTCTAACCCCATCACGCGAGAATAAAAGTCTCTCATCTTAAATAAATCATGCGTATAAATCCCCACATGACCTAATCCTGCTACTGCTGGCATATGTCACCTCCAAAAGCATTATGTCCTAGGGGGTAATGATATGACATGGGTCAAGAGAAAACGCCAGAATCAGAAGCGAAACCTTAATAAGTACTAAGCGCAAAACACAACCCATACACATATGAGTTATTTAGGCAAATAATTCCACAAATGGGAGGTTATTGACATGAGAAATCAGGATGCCATAATTGTGACGATACGAAGGTGCAATAAAGTGTATCTAAAAACAGGATAATTCACCTGTATTTGTGATAGGAGGTTGGTATGACTGTGACGGCAGAAAAAGAATTATTAGCCCATCTTTTAAGGCGTGCGGGGTTTGGGGCAAGCGGTGAGGAACTCGATATATTTTGCGAAATTGGTTACGAGGGCACAGTAGAAAAACTTTTGAGCCTCGACTCTGAGGAGGCAGTCGATGAATATTCGTTACTAAGACGCCACCCAATTACTGAAGTCCCGGGCGGAGCATCCGGACCTGGCCAGGCAAACTGGCTCTATTTCATGTTGAACACACGACGACCTCTTCAAGAGAAAATGGCACTCTTTTGGCATCACGTATTTGCTACTGGTAACGCGAAAGTAGATAACTGTAACCATCTGCTGGATCAGATTGCCATGTTCCGGGAAGAAGGCATGGGAAATTATCGAACCCTTCTGGTAAACCTAGCCAGAGACCCAGCAATGATATTCTGGCTGGACAACAACGAAAATCATAAAAATGCTCCAAACGAGAATTGGGGGCGTGAGCTACTTGAACTATTTTCCCTTGGAGTGGGCAATTACACGGAAACCGATGTGTTTGAATGCTCTAGAGCGTTTACTGGATGGACCATAGGCGCAAAAATGCCTAGATATCCATATGGTCGGCACCCTTGGAAATTTGAGTTTAGGGCAGAAGACCATGATTACACGGAAAAAACATTCCTAGGCCATACGGGGAATTTCGACGGTGAAGACATCATCGATATCATCCTTCAACAAGAGGCCTGCTCAAAATTTATAGCTCGTCACCTCTATAATTTTTTTGTTGAAGATGAGCCTCAAGTCCCCGCATGGAACATAGAACCGCCAAGAAACCCGGCTGCGGTGGATCAACTGGCAAAGGTACTTGTTGAGGAAAACTATGAGGTGAAGCCAGTACTAAGAGTCTTGTTTAACTCAGACTTTTTTAAAGAATCCGCCTATAAGAGAGTAAAAAGCCCGGTCGAAGTGGTCGTTGGAACACTGCGTCTCGTGGAAGACGTTCTAGGCCCCGACCCCAGATTAGAAGCTGCTGCCAAAGAACCAGGATACATGGGTCAAGATATATTGGATCCTCCAAGTGTCGAAGGCTGGCATACAGGCAGGGAGTGGATCAACAGTGGGGCGCTTGTTAAGAGGGTCAATTTCGTATCTGACCGACTTAGCGACACCAACCTTCCTGGTGTGAAAAAGATTATTTCCAAAATTGCTGACTGCGATGACGGGAGCATGTCACCAGAAGAACTTGTTGAGAAATGTCTTGAACAAATGGGACCGCTGCCAGTAAAGGACAAAACACGAGATGAACTTATATCTCATGCCAATGAACAGGGAGATATAACCTGGGATGAAAAATCCTACGAACAATCTGCGGTTAGAGCCAGCGAAATGCTCGCGCTAATCGCATCGACTAGAGAGTATCAGTTTGGATAGACATTGAATTCAAAAGGGCTCTGAACTACAAGTAGAGGAGGCAAATATGGTCACGAAAAGCAAAGAACCTGTAATAGTTGTTCTGCAATTGTCCGGGGGAAACGACTATTTCAATACAGTTATCCCCTACAACGACAGCAACTACTACGACAACAGACGATCTCTGAGCATACCGGAGGCGGATATGCTCGCCATAGATACAGAATATGCGTTACATCCATCCATGTCTCCTATGAGGGACATATATAAAAAAGGGAATATGGCTATTATCCATGGAATTGGGTACGCAAATTCTCCGAGATCTCATTTCCGGTCGATGGATATTTGGCACACGGCGGAACCAGATAAAGTAGGCACTGAAGGATGGCTCG
>VFFS01000037.1 GCA_009392815.1 SAR202 cluster bacterium | reverse complement strand
ACTTCCAGATAATTTAACTATGAGTATTTAGATTAAAACCAGAACCGCAATTATAACATGAGGAGCATCACTGTTTAAGAAGGTAATAGAATGCTAGGTGGTGGGTTATATTGTGATCTTTGGATGTTTCCTTAATGGCTATGCTTTGTCGTCGTCGTCTATAACTCTGTACTCGCCATCAAAAACTTGCCCTTTTGGTTTCTCTTTGTTTTTCCCATCGGGATTTTGTGCAGAAGAAAATGCCGTGGACGAGGAACCGAGTCCTAGGAAAATTAATGTTGCCACTATGAGTATTGCAATGTCATCTATCCAGCCTATGAATGGGATGAGATCGGGAAGAAAATCCCAGGGGAGAATAGCGTACCCAATTGCAAGTAATGGCAGTAACTTCAATTTCCACGGTACTCTTCTATCTAACATTAACCTGAGAAAAAGGGTTACTAGCCTTGTCATGTATCACTTAGAAAATTAATTGCCCGAACTTGTTAAATTATGCGTATTATAGTGAATTAGAGTAGATTTTTATTTCTGCTGCTGATTTTAATAGACAGCGCTATGGTCAACAGCCTACCGAGGGTGTTTTTTGATAAAAGTTTTTTACGGTAAAGATGAATTTACTATTGACGAAAGGATCAAGGAAATTCGTCTAAAGGCCAACTCTTCTGAACTGGGTGATATTAATACTGCTTTTTTGGATGGAAAAGATCTGTCAAGACAGGAATTAGTGTCCATTGTTTCAACGGTTCCATTTATGTCTGAAAGTCGATTAATAATTGTCGATAAGCTTGCCAGTGAGTTTGAATTTGCTAATCGTACTCCCAAATCCAATTTGGGTGACTGGAAAGGTATTGAAGATGATCTTTCTGTAATTCCTCCAACGACTGAACTGATTTTTAGAGAGGGGGATATAAGCCCTAGGAACCCAATGATAATTGCCTTAAAAAAAGTTGCTGAAATGAATCTGTTTCACGGCTTAAGACCTCAGGAAGTTATTGGGTGGGTTATAAAACGCGCGGAGTATCTCGGAGCAGATATTGAGCGTCCAGCGGCCGCTCTATTAGCCGACTCTATTGGTGGTAACCTTCGGATACTTAATGCAGAACTAGAGAAACTTTCCCTCTTCAGGGGAGGAGAGCCTATCAGGACGCAGGATGTTTCAGATCTTGTTTCGTACGTACGTGAACAAAGTATATTTCGTGTGGTAGACGCAGCAATAGAAGGTAACACTGGAGAGTCTCTTAAAATGGTTCGGCTTCTAATAAAGGCCGGATCATCTCCTTCAATGGTTATTAGGATGATTGAAAGGCAGGTACGATTGCTGTTGCTCGCAAGGGATTTAAAAGATCGTAAAGTATCTAGTTCCGACATAGGAAAAAAACTTTCTCTTTCAGGCTATCCTTTGCAAAAAACTTTAGATATGGAGAGGAAATTGACCAAGAAGTCATTTGCATCCATGCATGATTTGATTTTGGATGCCGAATTAAATATAAGGCAAGGATCTCTATCTGAGGGGCTTGCCTTGAACCTACTGATCGGGCAGATTGGGCGTTAAAATTAAAATCTGTCGAGTTTTGTAAAGACTACCGCAGTTGAGAACTGTGGAGTGGTCTGACCCTTTCAGAAGAGAATCTTCCTGATTTAATACACCTAATCAAGTCATCAAGGCCAGTGACCTTTTCTTGAAATCTCGTCGCAAAAGTACCTATATCGCTTAACTTGTGTGCGTCACTAGCACCAGTTCCAGACATGTTAAGTTTTTCGGATAACCGTTCAGAAAATATGTTTTCTTGTTCCGATCCTCTGCCATTCCTGATCTCAACACCATCCACCATCCCAAATACTCTATTTCTCAATGCCCTTTTTAGCATTTCGTCGTACGATTTAGGGTCCTGAGGAGCTGTTTCACGGTAAACTCTTCTGTATGGATGGGCGACTACAATGGCGCCACCGGCCTCCTTCACCAGCTCGTGAACAAATGAAGATTTGTGCATACCAAATATGTACTCGGATAGTCCGTACACAAGTAGATGTCCCTCTTCAGTAGTTACCTCACAGCCCGGGATAACCAGATAGTCGTTGTCTTTCCCAAGTTTTTCCACGTCACGTGGATCCCAAAAGCCATCATGGTCTGTGAGACATATCCCGTCTAATCCAATTCTCTTGGCTTCGGAAATAAGTTCTTCTGGTGTCAACTCACTATCGTCGGAAGTGGGATAAGTGTGTGTATGTATGTCTATTAGCATCTAATTAGTTCTTAAACGTACAAAAATCTATACAGGAGGGCATTATAAGGGAGAGAAACTAAGTGGTGCTCCATCCCTAGTTGAAGAACTTGAGTTGATCCGTATCAAGGTAGTTGATATAATTCCTTTACACGCCAGTAAGGCTCTAGTTAAGTGAATTTAGTTATTACTGGTCGATTCTATGCAGTCGGACTATTGATGCACAAGCGGGAAAAGATTGATCAAATCACATAAATGAATATCAAGATCGGGCTGTTTCACAGAGAAAATCATTTTTATTTGATTCGGTATATGGAGGACTAACATGGTGTTAGGGCCCGAAAGATTCACTGAACAAGCTCAAGAATCGTTGAGCAATTCGCAGCTCATATTGAACAGGTACAGGCACAATCAATGGGATTGCGAACATATATTGATGGCTTTGATAGAACAGGAAAAAGGTGTCCCTGCAGAAATTCTTAATGAGCTTGGATTAAATATTGATGTGCTACATAGTCGAGTTCACTCAATGTTGGAGAACGCGGATAAGACAGCTGGATCATCGAACCAGATCTACGAGACTCCCCGTCTAAATGAGCTTTTTGTAAGGGCCGACACTGAGGCAAAACGTCTGAACGACGAATTTATTGGATCTGAACATTTACTAGTTGGTCTCACCCAAGAAGATACTGGTGAGGTTTCTGAGGTACTGGAAGAATTCGATATCTCAACAGAGAAGGTTTACCAGGCACTTCAAAAAGTGAGAGGAGGACACAGGATTACAGACCAAAGAGCCGAAAGTCGTTATGGGTCCCTGGAGAAATTTGCGACTGATCTTACTACTCTTGCGGAGGATGGGAAACTGGATCCTATTGTTGGGAGAGAGGCCGAGGTGTCAAGAGTGATGCAGACTCTGATAAGAAGAACAAAAAACAATCCTGTTCTCATTGGGGGAGCGGGAGTTGGTAAAACTGCTATTGCAGAGGGTCTAGCCCAACGTATCGTTTCGGAAGATGTACCAGATGATTTGAGAGGTAAAAAGGTGCTTTCCCTGGATATGGGTTCCCTGCTCGCAGGTTCAAAATTTAGAGGAGAATTTGAAGAGCGATTGAAAGCTGTGATGGACGAAGTAAAGCAATCCGCGGGGCAAATTATTCTTTTCATTGACGAGATACATACCGTCGTCGGTGCGGGTGCTGCTGAAGGTAGTGTTGATGCCAGTAATATGATGAAACCTGCCTTGGCGAGGGGAGAACTTCAGTGTCTCGGTGCCACTACTGAAGATGAGTACAGGCGCTATATAGAATCAGATGCTGCCTTGGAGAGAAGATTTCAGCCGGTTTTGGTGGAGGAACCTGACTTAATAACAAGTGTTGAGATGCTTAAGGCATTGAGGCCTAAGTACGAAGCCCACCATAAGCTAGAGATACAAGACCAAGCATTAGAAGCTGCAGCTTCCCTTAGTCAAAGATATATATCAGGCAGGTTATTACCTGATAAGGCTGTGGATTTGATTGATGAGGCGGCGAGCAAGATTCGTATTGATTTACAACTTCACCCGACCACTCTGCGTGAAAAGCAATCGAGATTGAGACAACTTGAGATAGAGGAAATTGCTGCATCAGAGCGTTCTGAGTACGAGAAGTCAGCGGAATTAAAAACAAAGCGCTTGAAAATGCTTCAAGAATTTGAGGATGAGAGATCTACTTTGAGCAAGGTGTCGAACTCATCCGGTAATACGGTAGATGAGGAAGATATTGCCACACTTATTGCTTCCTGGACCGGGATACCTGTTTCAAGATTGCTTGAAAATGAGGCTGATAGATTGGTGAATATGGAAGAGCGACTCCATGAGCGGGTGGTAGGGCAGGAAGCGGCTGTCAAAAGTGTCTCTGATGCTATCCGGCGGGCCCGGGCAGGGTTAAACGACCCGAATAGGCCTATTGGGAGCTTTATATTCTTGGGGTCCACAGGGGTAGGGAAAACAGAGCTCGCCAAGGCATTAGCATGGTACTTGTTCGATGACGATGAAAACATGGTTCGTATTGATATGTCTGAGTACATGGAGGCTCATTCAATATCACGGCTGATCGGCGCCCCACCTGGTTATGTGGGTTTTGAAGATGGGGGTCAATTGACTGAAGCAGTCAGACGCCGACCATTCCGCGTCATTTTATTCGATGAAATTGAAAAGGCTCACCCCGATGTGTTTAATTTGCTATTGCAATTACTTGAGGATGGTCGCCTTACCGATAATCGTGGCACGACAGTCGATTTTCGAAATACGATTGTCATTATGACGAGTAATCTTGGAACAGGTGTAGTTGAACCGGAAACTTTAGGATTTATTCGCAATGCGAGTAATTTAGATAGTGGGACCAGGTTAAGGGAATCGATCGAGCAAGCTCTTAAGAAGTCATTCAGGCCCGAGTTTCTTAACAGGATAGATGACATAGTGATATTTGATTCAATAGAGCGTGACCAACTTCTTCGCATCGTTGACATAATGATTGAGGATATTAAGAAAAGAATGCTTAATAATGGGGTACGACTAGATTTTTCAGATGAGATTAGAGAGTGGATTGCTGACGAGGGGTATGACGAAGAATATGGGGCACGACCTCTCAGGAGATGCATACAGCGAAAAATAGAAAATCCACTTTCCACAATGCTGCTCCAAGGTGATTTTGGAGATGATTCAGAGGTGAAAATCGTTCTCAAACAAGGTGAGCTAGATTTTGTAAAACAGGATGGGGAACAAGCATAATTATTGATTATTAGACTTAGGAATATTCGGGTACTCCTGTTGTAACCCAAACTTATTTTTCCTAGAGGTCTGATCAAATATTTCATTTGGATAGTCATAAATGTTCAGATGGTTTTCGAAAACAAGTGATTTGAAGATACAGCTAGTAGCCCTAGTACTAGGAATACTTGCTGTCAGCTTAGTTTTCGTCATATGGATGTTTGTTGGAGGTCTTTCAAACAGCGATTGGTGGAAGGCTCTCGGATACCCAGGAGTATTTTTCCTGAGCTTATTAGCAAGTGGAGGAATGGTTTTTCCGATACCTAGTCTGGCCGCGACCTGTGGGGCTGCCGGGCTAGATCTCAACCTAGTCATAGTTGGAGTTTTGGCTGGTTTGGGTGAAACCTTGGGCGAACTTGTGGGATATTCCATTGGATTTGGTGGTCAGTCAGTAGTTCAAAGAAGGCGTATTTATAAGAGAGCCAGAACTTGGATGATCAGATGGGGAATTGGTGTACTTCTCATTCTT
The DNA here is from genome assembly GCA_009392815.1 of SAR202 cluster bacterium. Taxonomy (GTDB): domain Bacteria; phylum Chloroflexota; class Dehalococcoidia; order Lucifugimonadales; family UBA826. The sequence goes on along the minus strand of VFFS01000037.1, from coordinate 14,364 downwards.
TCCATAATACCTAATCCTATTTTTGACTTTGTAGGCATTGCTGCGGGAGCACTGCGATACCCGATGAAACGGTTTCTGATTACCGTATGGGTGGGTAAAACTCTCAAGGGTCTTATAATCGCCCACGTTTGTTTTTGGATTGTTGAATGGATTAGGTGGTTGGCTTAGAGACTGACTTGTAAGTTCCGATGAATGGTTTGTATTTCCGTTGTCAGTTTACTTTCGCGATATTATAATTTAGTTGAACTTAAGCTGGAGCAATATTGTGCCTACCCGTTTGTGTTCTATAATGTCCGTAATATATTTGAGGATTTGTTTAAATGGATAGCAAATTTATTAAGAAACCATTCAGTCGGAGATCATTCCTTAAAGGGTTGCCTCTTGCCGCTATAGGGGTAGTTTCTTTTGGCGCTATAGGTGGAAAAGTCATTTCATCTGCTTCGAAGAGACAGCCACCAGTTTTTAAAAAGGGATCTATATTCACCCCGAAAGAATCATAGACTCACCCATGTTGTTTTTGGGTATGTTTTAGAGGAGACTTTCGTATCTCGCGACCCTTGTTTCCAATTGAGGCTGTTGCGCTAGATCTCGATGGGACTCTTATTGGTTCCGACGAGAAGATTCCCTCATCCGTTAGGAATTCTGTTAAAGCACTGGCCGTTTCAATTCCGGTGTTCATCTGCACTGGTAGAGAAAGATGGAGCACCGAAAAATTCGCTAAAGAGTTAGCTCTTACATCTCTGCAAATTTCAGATAACGGCGCCGTGATTTCTGATCCTATGTCGGGTTGGAAACCAGTATGGAGCGCTTCAATACGCCGAGAGGCTTCCTCTTTACTACTTGAAGAATTAGGGCGTAGGGGTGTGGCATTCTTCGGGAATAATGCCGACCACATTTTTCGAGACATACTCTCAGCGGAAGGGCATGATTTATCAATCGTCAGTGCTTTGGATATGACAAGTGATTTAGCAGATGATTTGATTTCCCATTTCTCGGACAGTCCATTTGCAAGTGATTTTCAGATGAACAAGTCTTCCCTTCCTTACAACGGTATGTGGGCAGTCGATTTCACGCCTTTTGGGGTGGATAAGGGAAGTGGTTTAAAACGAGTGTCGAAACGTTTGAATATTTGTGCTAAAAAAATGGCGGCGGTTGGTGACAGCTTCAATGATATTCCAATGTTTGAAAATTGCGGATTCTCCTTGTGTATGGGAGAAGCTCCTAAAGAAGTTCAAAGATATGCAGATTTAGTTGTTCCTAATCAGTCCGACGAAGGATTGTTATTCGCCATAGATAAAATTATCAGGCCTTCTATTAAAGTTTAAATGCGTGTTTGGGGACCTGAGATTCTATTGCGGTGGTTTGATAGGAACTTCCTTCAGTTATGTCTATAAATTTGATTCACCGTCCTTATTGACTGTTATACTCTAATGTTACTGCCCCAAATTGATTGGGGAGAGATGGCCGAGTGGTTTAAGGCGCTGGTCTCGAAAACCAGTATGGGAGTAATCTCATCGTGGGTTCGAATCCCACTCTCTCCGCCAGGGTGTTATTAAACGGAGAGGTGCTAGAGTGGCCGAATAGGCGCGACTGGAAATCGCGTGTTCCCTCACAAGGGGAACCGTGGGTTCGAATCCCACCCTCTCCGCCACGTTTTTGGGAAGGTTTTGATAGACGTAAAAGTAAATGTTGACGGCGAAGACTCATTAAGTTCTGGTTGAATGAAGAAATGCTATAGTCAGAATCGAATAAAACGTAAAGTCTCAGAGGGCTGAAACTTATAGGTTAGTCGTTGATAAAGCCTACAGACAGGGAAATCTGTTTTTGTGGGAGTAACAGGAAAATATATATGTCGGATTTGGTGATAGTTGAATCTCCTGCTAAGGCTAGGACGGTTGGTCGGTTTTTAGGAAAAAAATTTTCTGTGAAGGCTTCTATGGGCCATGTCAGAGATTTGCCTAAAAGAAAATTAGGGGTAGAAATTAATGAGGATTCATTTGTGCCTACCTATACGGTGAGCGGCGACAAGAGAAAAATTGTATCTGAGTTGAGAAAGGCGGCTGCCGATGCTGAAATTGTTTATCTTGCCACTGACCCTGACAGGGAAGGTGAGGCCATAGCCTGGCATCTGCTTGAAGCTGCAAAGATAGATTTGGACAAGGCGCGCAGAGTCGTTTTTCATGAAATAACAGAGTCAGCGATAGAAGAGGCATTTTCTAACCCCCGTAATCTTGATACAAATCTGGTAAACGCTCAGCAGGCCCGCCGCATACTTGATCGCCTTGTAGGCTATGAACTCAGCCCTGTTCTCTGGAGCAAAGTTAAGAAAGGAACTTCAGCCGGAAGAGTGCAATCGGTCGCTTTAAGAATGGTTGTAGATAGAGAGAAAGAGATTGATGTATTCAATCCAAGGGAATATTGGACCCTGGGGGCAACATTTTCTAAAAGCGGAGATGACTCCTTTAGTACCTCTCTAGCATTAATTGATGGTTCCAAGCCTGATATTTCTACTAAGGACGCATCGGATGAAGTGATTCGAGATTTAGGAAAATCTAACTTCTCTGTTTCTAGTTATGAGACGAAGGAGTCAAGAAGACGTCCGGCGGCACCCTTCATTACAAGTACGCTTCAGCAAGAAGCTTCTAGGCGACTAAGGTTCTCAGCCTCCCGCACCATGACATTGGCACAGCAATTGTATGAAGGAATAGAAAGCCAGGGTGCGGAGCAGACGGGACTAATCACCTATATGCGAACCGACTCCACAAACGTAGCTGCTTCTGCTTTGTCTGAGGCAGCCTCTTTCATAAAGGATAAATACGGACCAAACTACGTGCCACAGACTCCACGGGTTTATTCTAAAAGAGTAAGGGGAGCCCAAGAAGCACATGAGGCTATAAGGCCGACCTCGATATTTCGTACTCCGGAGTCTCTGAGATCTAGTTTGAATGGTGATCAGTTTCGACTTTATGATCTCATTTGGAAAAGATTGGTCGCCAGCCAGATGACAGATGCACTATATGACAGGACTGTAATTGATGTCGGTGCACCAGGAATTAATTCGGGTAGTGAATATATATTTAGAGCTACCGGCCTTGTCCCGAAATTTGATGGATTCCGAGTTCTCTACACAGAAGGAAGGGACGACGTTGATGACAATGAAGAAGACGAGCGTGGTCTACCGATACTAGAAAAGAATGATGTTCTTAATTGCAAATCTTTGTCTGGAGAGCAAAAATTCACTCAACCTCCTCCCCGTTATACAGAGCCTACTCTGATAAGGAGCTTGGAAAAAGAAGGAATAGGACGTCCAAGCACCTATGCGTCAATAATTGGGACAATTCAGGATAGGGATTATGTTCGCAAGGATGTCGGAAGATTTGTACCGACAAAATTGGGTGTGGTGGTGACTGAATTTTTGCAGGAATATTTTGAAAATATAATGGACATTGGATTTACAGCCGATATGGAGAAGAGGCTAGATGACATTGCGGAGGGGGACGAACAGTGGAACCCGATGCTTGTGAGTTTTTATGGTCCTTTTGATACTTCTATAGGCTTTGCAAGAGAGAATGCCCAAAGGGTTGATCGAAGTAAACTGGATGAAGCTACTGATCAGGTTTGTGAGCAGTGTGAGAGCCCTATGGTCATTAGAGGTGGTCGCAACGGTAGATTTATAGCCTGCACAGGATTCCCAGACTGTAAAAATACAAAACCTCTTTTGGTAGGGGTAAAGTGTCCAGAATGTGAACCAGGAGGATTGGCCGAAAGGAAAAGTAAAAGAGGTGTTTTCTATGGATGCACAAACTATCCAGACTGCAAATTTGCGGTTAACACTATGCCCCTAGGTCAACCCTGTCCAGATTGCGACGGTCTTCTTCTCCCAGCTCGGGGACAAAATGCAAGATGTGCATCTAAAGAATGTGGATACAGAGGACCGGCCCCACTTGAGGAAATTGCAGACAGGGAGCCTGAACCTGAGCCTGTGTGACTTGCTTAATATTTGAACGGATATGCGCTAGAAATCAAATAGGGTTCCTAATAATGTGAAGACATGGCTGTGAAGTTGTTTGAACATTTGACACGTCGGTACTCGGAATACCTTCTGCACATAAAAGGCCTATCTCATTTCACGGTTCGTACTTATATGAATGATTTAGGTTCTTTAGGTGAGTATCTAGACTCTGGCGGAATAGATCTCACAAATGAGTTCTGTGGGGATAATCTGAACTCATATTTATCATGGCTTATTGATATTGGCTACGCCAGATCAAGTGTTGTTAGAAAGTTATCTGTGCTTAGATCCTTTTTTCGTTGGATGCATGACGAAGGCCTTGTCGATCACGATCCTGTACCCAGAATGTCTCCGATGAAAAAGGAATTTAGGTTGCCTAACTTCCTTTCTGTAGAAGAGGTGAATACCCTCATTGCTGTTGCATCGGAGACTGAAGACAATACTGGGATATCCGTTCGTGATACTGCAATGCTTGAACTCATTTACGCAGCGGGTGTGAGAGTTGGAGAAATATTTGCGCTCGATGTTGATGACATAGACATGAAACAGATGCAAGTCAGGGTTCTTGGTAAAGGTTCTAGGGAGCGTATTGCCCTGATCGGCAGAGCCGCAAAATCTGCATTACATGAATATATCGAGGATGTTCGATCTAAGTTATGTAAGTATAAAGAGGAGGATGCCTTATTTTTGTCGAGAAATGGAGTTCGCTTGAGCATAAGATCTATCCAAGACAGGATTAGGAAATACGCTCGTTTGTCTGGCTTGGGATCAAGAGTTCATACCCATACCCTGCGCCATTCATTTGCAACTCATATGATTGATCGTGGAGCGGATTTGAGGGTAGTGCAAGATTTGCTTGGACATTCGAGTCCAACCACAACCCAGATATATACCCACGTCACTCTGAGAGAAGCGAGGAGAAGTTATATTCAATCCCATCCTCTCTCATCTGTTGAAGATAGATATAAGCTTCCCAGGCATTAATTTATATGAAAATACTTCTTATTAACGGTCCTAACTTGAATAATCTGGGAAAAAGAGATGCTACTTTTTACGGTTCAGCTACTTTGCCAGATATCGTGGCAAGTCTCATTGGTGTCGCGAATTCGCTTAATGTAGAAATTGATCATTTTCAGTCAAATCATGAAGGGGATATCATCGACTCTTTGCAGTCTGAACGGGATAGTATTGACGGATTGATAATAAACGCGGGGGCCCTTACACACTACGGACTGTCACTAAGAGACGCGGTTTTGGATTCCAAAATACCTTTGGTTGAAGTCCATATTTCTAATATTCATTCAAGAGATGGTTATAGAAGACACTCGGTAGTTGAAGATATTGCCGTGGGACAAATCGCAGGCCTTGGGGTTAAAGGTTATGAATATGCACTTCAACTGATCGTTCAATACCTGAGATCCCAGGAGAAAGATTAGTGTTTTCCTATGAGCATAGGTGCCAACGCTTAACCACTAAAATGGCGTCGGCAGGATATGACGGATTATTAATAACAGGTCGCTCCAACTGCAAGTATCTTTCTGGATTTACAGGGAGTAATGGATATATCCTGGTAACCTCCTCCGATCTTGTTCTGTTCACCGATTTTCGTTACCTGGAACAGGCTGGAAGTGAATCACCCCACATGTCAATCATCCGTATACGGAATGGATATAGAAGTCTATCGGAGACGATTGCAAAATTTTCTTTGCGATCGGTTGCCTTTGAGCCAAATCACATCACTTATGCGGAGCATAAATCAGTTTCTGAGTCACTGTCAGGGGATGTTTCCTTTACTCCTGTTTTGAATATTGTGGAAGAATTGAGATGTGAAAAGGATGATTTTGAAATTGAGATACTTTCTGAAGCCGTAAGAATTGCTGATATAGCAATGGCTGAGGCTGCAAATTATCTACAAGTGGGGATTAGAGAATGTGATGTTTCTGGGGTTATCGAAAGTGCCCTCAAGAGTGCGGGGGCAATTGGGACAGCCTTCGACACTATCGTTGCTTCCGGCCCTAATTCAGCGTTACCGCACCATAAGGCGGGAAACAGGCTTATATCTAAAGGAGATTCGGTTGTCATAGATATGGGAGCCCTCTATAAAGATTATAGAAGTGATCTGAGTAGAACGTATTTTGTGGGTGATTCAGAACGGTCTAAATTTGATGAAATTTATGGGATTGTTTTGGAGGCTCAAATGGCTGCAGAAGAATCTGCCAGACCAGGTATGCTAGGAAGGGAACTAGATGCTGTTGCAAGGGATGTTATTGAGGGATACGGTTATGGGAGCTTCTTTGGTCATGGACTTGGACATGGAGTCGGGGTAGATGTTCATGAGTTACCGATGGTAGTTCCATCGTCAAACGACAGGATCCTTCCGGGGTCAGTGTTTACAGTCGAGCCTGGAATTTATATACCTGGATGGGGTGGCGTCAGAATTGAGGATGTTCTAGTAATGGGCGATTCCTCTGCAGAAGTTTTGACACTTTCTAAGAAATAGCACTTCCGATTTGGAACCCTATCTTTGATCATCTCAAGACGCTAGGATTTTGATCAACACTATCTTTTTGCGGATAGTGGGAGATAATTTCCTAGACTCAGGGTAAAAATTAATTTAGTAAAAGTTGGGAGTTAATATGACCATCGGTTATGGAGATTTGAAAAGAGGTATGTCTATCGAGTTAGATGGGGAACCTTTCTCTGTGGTGGAGTATGAGCGTAGCAAGATGCAGCAAAGAGCCCCTGTAATGAGGATAAGGTTTCGGAATCTCAGAACTGGGAAGGTGGTGGATAAAACATTTTCAGGTTATGACGTCAGCTTTACCCCTGCCGCTGTCGATAGGAGACGGGCTCAATACATTTATGAGGACTCAGGGTTCTATTACTTCATGGATTCAGAGACGTACGACCAGTTTCCGATGTCCGCAGATCAGATCGATACAGCTCTGAGTTTCATTGTTGAGCAGACTGAAGTCGATTTGGTTTTCTTTGAAGATCTTCCTATTGCTTTAGACATGCCCATCACAGTTGACCTCAAAGTAACTAGCTCTCCACCTGGTGTAAAGGGAGACACCGCTCAAGGAGCATCAAAGTTTGCAACTCTTGAAACAGGTTTAGAAATTTCTGTTCCACTCTTTGTAAATGAAGGCGATGTGGTGAAGGTAGACACCAGATCGGGAGAGTATTTGTCCAGGGTTTAAACATATGGAAGCTGTATCAGTCTCAGACGCACTTGCTTACTTAAGCGCCCTTTTGGCGTCCGACGAGTTGTTGTCTGACGTATGTATTCGTGGTGAGGTTTCAAGATGTACAAGAGCGGCTTCAGGTCATTCTTACTTTACCCTGAAAGACGAACAGTCAGTTCTAGAGTCAGTGCTATTTAAAGGGGGGTTAGGTCAAGAGCATCTTGAGGTGGGGGATGAGGTTTTTGCATTTGGAAGAGTAAATGTGTACGTGCCTCAAGGACGCCTCCAACTTGTGGCTGAATATATCAAACCTGCTGGTGCCGGGGAACTTCAGGCAAGGTTTGAAGAAATGCGAGAGAAGTTATCCAACGAAGGATTGTTTTCTGAATCTAGGAAAAGAAAACCAGTTGAATTTCCCAAGTTTGTGGGCGTAGTCACGTCTAAGGATGCTGCGGCCTGGCTAGACATTCAACGTACTGTTACTGATCGTTTTCCACTCGTCGAACTGGTGTTAGCCCACACTCCGGTTCAAGGAGATGGAGCCGCTGAAACTATCGCTAGTGCCTTAGCACTTTTAGGAAGTCTCCCTGAAATTGACACAATCATAGTTGCCAGAGGAGGGGGCTCACCAGAGGATCTGTGGCCATTTAATGAAGAGGTGGTTGCTAGGGCTATATTTGCTTCTCCTGTTCCTGTAGTCAGCGGAGTTGGACATGAGACTGATTGGTCAATTTCCGATTTGGTTGCGGATGTTCGTGCCTCTACCCCAACTATGGCGGCCATGATGGTCGTTCCCGATTCGGATGACCTTAATAACTCCCTTGAGTTAATTGTGAGAAATATGGATTCTTCTGTTAGAAATGGTATTGCTGGCGGGGTGAATCAACTAAACTCAAGAGTTTCCATTATGAACTCTAATATCCCGGATGTGTCCATGTTGAGGGTCCGTGTCGATGAATTGGGGGGTAGAATCCATTTGGGTTCCATGAGAGATCTATTGAGGGCATCAGAATCTCTTGGGAATCTAAAAAATAACCTGAAAGCTGTTGGGCCTCAGCACACGTTGGAAAGAGGATATTCTATTGTGGAAAAATCCGATGACGGAAAAGTTGTAACAAACATATCTCAAGTAACGTTAGGGGATGAAGTAAAAATCACGGTGTCGGATGGTGCCTTTGAAGGTGATGTGAGTCGTAAAATTGAAAATTTGGATTAATAAAAGCAAGTGCTAAATTTGATCTGTTATTTAAAGTAAGTAGGAAGGGTGTCCAATGTCGGCTGATGTAAATAACACCGAGTTGTCCTTTGAAGACCTTATGGGGGAACTGGAAAATTGCGTTGAACAACTCGAAAAGGGTGGTATATCTCTAGAGGGAGCTGCCGAGATATACGAAAAAGGGATGACATTAGCGGTTGAAGCAGGTAGACGACTTTCACAGGCAGAGCTCAAAATTACCTCGATCCAGGAAAAATATGAGCAAGCTTTAGAAGGGAATTTAGACGTCGATCGTTCAGATGAGACGTAAACATAATGTCTGTGACGTCACTTAATGATGGCTATTTATCTTTTCTCTTCATGGAGTTGATGTGGTGAGAGCTCAAGTTTATGCTGAACGTGTCCTTCGATAGATTTTTGGGTCCAGTGTATGGGCACTCCTTTGCCTTGCAGCCATAATTCGGTCATATCATCGTAGTGAGGAGATGCTGGGTTGCCTGACTGCCCACCAGGTAGTACGAATTTACTGTTATCCCATTCACCCACATCCATAACTGTTCTCATCGACGCTATCGTTGTAATTCGAGAAAATGGGTCCCACGGAGGACTGGCTGCCTGGCTCACGGTGTTTGCGTCTCCACCCCATTCAAACGGTCCGTGGTTGAAAACCTTGTCTAGCGGTCGTTTGATTCCAACGGGATGATTTATAGTGAGAGGCCTGATCTTGCCCCATTTCCAACGGGATTGTTTATTTCCATGCCGGGATCTTAATTCTTTAACCGTCTCTTCTAAAGCTTTTTCTACTTCCTTTGCCCAGAATAGATTATCTAATCGTGAATTTGTCTGGTTCAAGATATTAGAAATCAAGTGGCTAACTCTTCTGGAAGCAAAAAAAGTTGCTGGTACCAAAGGATGAAACCCTTTGCCCATAGTTGTCGGGTAGGAATGTGGGGTTAAAGTTTTTGTGATGGCAAGACATATTTTAGAGAGAAATCCTTCAAAGACAGATGCTGCCGATGAATTTTTGTCGAGAATTCCGTCCCAGTTTTCCAGGAGTTGTTTGGCATAAACAGCTTCAGGGTTTGTCAACTCAAGCTTCGAGATAAAATGTCTTAAATCCGACCAAGGTAAACAGGTATTATCAATTTGCAATTCCATACAAGACTGAATGTCCCAGGTGTTTTTTTGAGTTAATTGATCGACGATCCTGGAAATCCTGTAGCCGTCCATCCAGTCGTTTCCCAATTGGATATCAGGATCATTGGTAGGTTTGTTGTTGGCTGTTGCAATAATTCCATTCTGGGGGTTAAGGCGAAATGGGAGATCGGTGAAGGGTATAGGTTCAGCTTCCCAGTTGTTAAAAGCGGGGGCTGGAAGCATCCCATGCACTGCGATAGATTTCGGCTTACTTGTTCTTACAGGGACGTCGCCGACGAATTGCCAACCTATATTGCCTTCTATGTCTGCGTAGGCCATGTTAAATGTGGAGAAGGGCCATCTTCGCCAACTTTCTCTAAATTCTTCGAATGATTTAACTTGAGGCAGACTGAGAAGAGTGGTGAATGGAGTTGAATCGAGCCATGTGGCTTTGATCGATATGTCTAGGTCATCAAAGCCTAGAGATGGGCTGATAATAGGTCCTCTGTCAGTTACCGTTACATCTATTTTCTCTGTCCTCGAGCCTTTTACGTCAATACTCTCGATAAAGTGATGGTTGGTTTTTATTTCTTTTTCCTCAATGTAAAGGTCGGTGTTGTCCCCAAGCCCGGCTGTAACTCCCCAGGCCGAATGCCCATTATGTCCTGCGGCGAATCCCGGAAGCCCAACTATCGCAGCTCCAGCAATTTTCCAGTCTGGTGTCTCTACTGAAGCGAGGTACCATTGTGGTGGGGCCATGGCTGCAAGGTGAGGGTCGTTTGCCAAGATTGGTCTTCCGGTCGTCGTTTTATTCTTTGAAAGTGCCCAGTTGTTTGAACCACCCATTTCACCCAGGACGGATCTTATGGATGCTAAGTCCTCTTCAAGTTGGATTAATGCATTTTTTGTTTTTTCACGATCAAGTTCATTAATACCAGATGTGATTCCAGTTAGGGTGTCTGAACTCGGATGCCAATTAGGATAGGAAGGATCTACACTTTTAAGAGCCTCTTCACCGTCAGAAAGTAATATCCTAAGGCGTGCGAGTTCAGAGTCCCAGTTGGACCCCATTTGAAAAGCAAACAATTTTAGAGTGCTGAGGCAATCTTGAGGTGTAAAGATACTTGGCTCGAAGCGTAACAGAGTAAATTCGTGTGCCTTTTTATAGGAACCTAAATCTCGACTGTCATTTACACCTGCGCTAAATGCAATCAGACTTTCTTGGGTTTTGATGTCGAGATTATCAAACTGTTTTAAGGAAGATCTATGGAACCCTATACGCCTGGAAATTTTGTCAATTGGTAGTGTGTCTGGTCCAAATACGGCTGACAACGTTCCGGTTGCTATTCTATGGGATAACTCAAGTTGAAAACTTCTATCTTGTCCCTGGCAGAAACCAAGGCCATACCATCCATCTGCGGGTGATGCCGCTTTTATATATGGAATCCCGAAATCATCACGCGTTATTCTGACAACGGAGTTATTTCCATTCGTTGTAACTTTTCCGTCTAAGACAGGAAGACGCCTACCAAGAAGTACTTTGAATATTTCTTTTGACAGTTTCAATAAATTTTGTAGGTAAGGGTTCTAATTGTGGAGTTACACTTGAATAACGGAATTTTCCAAAGTTCCGATTTCATCAATAGTTATTATGACGTTATCGCCTGGTTGGAGGCTGAAGTCAGGTGGAGGGACTATAGATGTTCCCGTTAGTACTGTTGTCATTTCTGGAACACGGTTGCTTCTTTGAAGCCAGTCAGCAAGTTCCAAGCAAGTTCTAGCCATGTCAGAAGTAGATGTTGTTCCTTCAAAAACAGTTTCAGTATCTCTCACTATGAGGCACTGCACGCCAAGATTTTGTGGATCATTCACACTTTCAGTGGTGACAAAACAGGGTCCAATAGAGCAACTTTGATCGTAGAACTTTGCTTGCGGCAAATATAAAGGATTATCCCCTTCTATCTGTCTGCTGCTCATGTCATTACCAATGGTGTATCCAATAATGTCTCCCCTGTACAGGACAAATGCCAGTTCCGGTTCGGGAACGTTCCAATTGGAGTCTTCCCTGATCCCCACTTCCTCAAAGGGTCCCATACAACGATCTGAGGTGGATTTGAGGAATACTTCCGGACGATCAGCGTTATATACATTGGAATAAACGTCTGGAGTGTCGCTTTCGCGTCTTCTTTCCATTTCACTATTTTTGTAGGTAACCCCGGCTGCCCACACCTCAGGAGGGTCGAGAGGAATATCTATTCGGAGAGAACCCTCCGATTTAGATGACTCAATAATCTCGTCGAGTTTTATCTTTTCAGCTGAACCAGAATCCAGAATTGTACGGACTATGTCGTCAATTGATATACCTGTTAATGCGGAGGTGCGTGCTAGATCAGAAATGTCGTCAAGGTCATCCTCAATGGAGGTAATATCCTCCAGGACATTTTCGCCGGTTTCTACTGCCAAAGACAGGTTTCCGTATTGATCTGATAGTCTGTAGTATTTCAAAGTTTTACCCCTCATATAGGTGATATTTGGTTTACTTAAAGAAAGAGATGCTTATATTCTTACGAAATTATCTCTCAGAGCTAAAGTTGTGTATATCGTGGATCATCAGCTGGTTACGGAATCGTGGCTTACGATGTTGGGTTTCACGGAGTCGTATTTTACTTATTACGATGGTAATTTCAAAAAATGAAGGACTTTAGTCTACATATTTTTTAGATTGACACCCTCTTTCAGGCATGACTATACTTGGGTTCAGTGAGAGTGATAACGGGGGTTATTTGATCTCTTCTGATTCCATAGAGACACCGAGGCGATCGGCGCTGATATTTGTGGTTCGATAGAATCTTCAATGTGTTTAAGGCGTGTTGTGACCTTGGTTTTGCCGGGTCGGACTCGTCCGACGGTCTGAATATCTTGATTCAGCATTGATGCCCTGTTACACAATGAAACCTATTGGTTCTTTGGAGCGTTGCGGTCTATGACAAAGTTTATATTTGTGACTGGTGGTGTAGTTAGTTCTGTAGGTAAGGGTGTCTGTGTCGGGTCGATAGGCAGAATTTTAAAGAGCCGTGGGCTATCTGTTTCGCTCCTAAAGCTTGACCCATATCTTAATGTGGATCCCGGCACCATGTCCCCATACCAGCATGGCGAAGTGTTCGTTACAGATGATGGTAGTGAAACAGATTTGGACTTAGGCCATTATGAAAGGTTCGTTAACGTAAAGCTCGGGAAATTATCAAATGTGACCTCAGGCCAGATTTATAGTGAAGTAATTTCTAAGGAGAGGCGGGGAGAATTTCTGGGTGGAACTATACAGGTAGTGCCACATGTGACAGATTCCATTAAAGAAAGGATGATGGCATTAGCTGATTCGAGTTCTGCTGATGTAATTGTTGTTGAGGTGGGAGGCACTGTTGGTGATATTGAAGGACTTCCATTCCTGGAAGCCATTCGACAGATGAGGAACGAAGTTGGGAGAGATAATGTCTTCTATGCGCATTTAACCTTGCTGCCGTATATATCCTCAACAGATGAACTGAAAACGAAACCCACTCAGCATAGCGTTCGTGAATTAAGAGGAATAGGTATTCAACCGGACGCTATCATCTGCCGCAGTGATCAGCCTGTGCCGGAGGATTTACGTTCCAAAATAGTTGTTCATTGTGATGTTCCTATTGAAGGCGTCCTAATGATGCCAACTGTATCGAGCATTTACGAAGTACCTCTCATACTTGAAGACCAGGGGATGGGTAATCTACTGTCATCAACACTAAGCTTGGACTTGAAGGAAGCCGGGCGGGAAAGTTTGAACGGGTGGGTAGAGTTTGTCGAGCAAATTAAAAAGCCAAAAGAGATTCTGGAAATAGCTGTGGTCGGGAAATATGTCGACCTTCATGATTCTTATATGTCAGTTAAAGAGGCTCTCACGCATGCTGGCCTTTCTCACGACAGAGATATTGATATTCGGTGGGTCGCCTCTGAGGATATTGAGAGTGATGGTTCCGAAGCTCATTTATCTGACGTAACAGGTATCGTAGTGCCAGGTGGGTTTGGATATAGAGGTGTCGAAGGCATGATAGATGCCGTGCGTTATGCTCGGGAGAATAGAATACCTTACCTTGGCCTTTGCCTTGGTATGCAGGTTATGGTTATAGAAGCTGCTAGGAATCTTCTTGGTAAAAAGGATGCTAACTCTACTGAATTTAACCAGGAGACCAATAATCCAGTTATAGACTTGATGCCTGACCAAGTTGGTGTCACTGATAAAGGTGGCACGATGAGATTGGGAGTCTATCCTTGTGAAATTACAGGAGTGGGTGTCACCTCTAAAGCTTATGCTGAAAGCGATACTGTCATATTGGAGAGACACAGGCATAGGTTTGAATTCAATAATTCTTTTAGAGACCAGCTTGCTGCGGTTGGCTTGATGGCTACAGGGCTGTCGCCTGATGGCAACCTCGTAGAGATAGTGGAGCACGACGGACATCCCTTTATGGCAGGGACGCAATTTCACCCTGAATTTTTGTCTCGTCCAAGTAGCCCGCATCCAATGTTTAAGGAATTTATACGGGTTGCATGTGAATCCAATGGGTCAGATGTAGGTATTCTGGCAACTGGGAATGACGCGGATGGTGCGGACGGGACAAATGGGACTAGTTCGGAGAGATTGGTTGGTTGATAGTTTCAGAACTGCGCAATATCAAAATTAAGTTCATAGACCAATTTAGGATAGTGTGGTAAGATTAGCCTGTCGCCCGTTGGTGGCGTCGCTCTCATTATTACCCAAGTTTGAGATAAGACTCTCCTCC
>VFFS01000036.1 GCA_009392815.1 SAR202 cluster bacterium | reverse complement strand
ATTCTGGAATTTTCTTTTCTATGTCATAGCCATGAAGGTGAACTGTCATCTCCTGGTCTGATGTAAAGTGCAGTTTCACCTGTTGGTTTTTTCCTACTACAATTGTTTCCTCTCCCTCAACAATTCCTCCGCTTATTACAATGTCAATCTCATTACCCTTTTTTTCTTCCTCCAAGCTTTCTCCACAGGCGAAGGAAAAAAATATTAGCAAAATCACATTACATAAAAAAATATTTCGTAAAAATTTCATATCTCTCATTTCAATTAAATATTAAATTCATTGTGCTAGGAGCGTTTCTTTCTATATTCCCTAATCCAAGCTCTCCCAGACACTCCGAGAATAAACAAAAAGCCCAAGAGGGCCATAAGTGTCAATATGGGTACTACAGGATTCGTCTCCAAAACCTCAATTTCAAAAACTGTCATGGCAGAGCCCTCGTCCACCGAAATTTCTAGGGTTATAGTCCAGAGGCCCTCATGATTGAGGGGTACGTTGAGTTCGTAATATGTCGGGTCTAAAACTGTATTGTTCATCCTTATTGCTTCAATAACCAGCTGGGATTGCTCATCAGTGACAGGCCCAAGCCCAGTCAATACGACCTCTGCATTGGGGTAACGCAATTTGGTCTCCCTGTTTTCCACGTAAGATGCGAAATGCACCATCCCAGGTGAAGGAGAGTAAGGAACGGTACCAATTCCAATCACATAATTGCCAGCAAGGTTTTTCTGGTATTCCCTGACAGAACCGTTAGCCTCCAAAGACAATGGTGCCAATCCCAATGGCAATCCGAGAAACGCGAACAATAAAATGGCAACAACAGCTGCGCCAAAATGAACACTATCCTGACGGCGCAGTACACTGGAAATATTCAACAACACTCTAACCTCTAGATTCTCATACCAGCAGCCCTTAAAACTGCGATACAAATTTTTGTTTTTAGAGATGTTTATTTATTGGCGGGGGAGTCAATACGTCAGAATTAATTCCCAAAGGAAAGTTTTGTAAATCTTCGAAAAGAGTTCTCACCGAAGTGAATTTCACATGTTTCTCTAGTTCTTTATCAAACCCTTTCATCGACACAAAGCCGAATGAACTTCCCACATCATCATCAACAAACGAAACTGTTACAGTCTGCCCTATGTTGTCGGCGGAATTTGAGTCCTCTAAATTATGGTAATGGAAAGCTGTTGAGGTCTTCCCACCATCATATTGGTGCGTGTGGGTATGCATTACAAACAGATGATCGTGACCAGGAAACCAATCCAAATAATGATGATCTATTGAACTCCAAAAGGATGTACTAAGCATTAACAAGACAAGTAACAAAGAAGGAAGACGCCACAATATGGAGTGAATCATAGGATTGTTTGTTGCAGTGAATTCATATTATTGAACTTAATATATTCGGCATTCGAGATCAGAATACCCACAATAAAACTATGCCTCAACACCCAAAGCGCCTGCTACTGTCTCCATATCTTTATCTCCTCTACCTGACAAGCCCAACAAAATAATTTCATCCTTGCCTAGGTTTGGAGCCAATGTAGATATGTGATAGATGGCGTGCGAAGGCTCTAGGGCTGGAATAATACCTTCTGTTTCGCAGAGCAGTTTAAAACCCTCAAGCGCCTGAGAATCAGTGACACTAACATACTCTGCTCTACCAGAATC
The DNA here is from genome assembly GCA_009392815.1 of SAR202 cluster bacterium. Lineage (GTDB taxonomy): Bacteria > Chloroflexota > Dehalococcoidia > Lucifugimonadales > UBA826. The sequence goes on along the minus strand of VFFS01000036.1, from coordinate 2,731 downwards.
ATTTAGCCAACTGTGTTCAGGACCCACACCAGGATAATCTAAGCCCGCAGAAATACTATGAGTTTCGATTATTTGGCCATGTTCATCCTGAATAAGATAAGACATACTCCCGTGCAAAACCCCTACTTCTCCGGCCGTAATTGTGGAGGAATGTCTTCCAGTTTCGACACCATCACCACCTGCTTCCACACCAATTAGTTTTACCTGTTCATCAGGTATAAAGTCATAGAAAAGACCCATTGCGTTACTGCCCCCTCCGACACAAGCAATCGCATAATCTGGCAACTGGCCCACGACAGAAAGCATTTGTTCTCGAGCCTCTCTGCCAATTACACGTTGAAAATCCCTCACAATCATGGGATATGGGTGAGGACCTACAACACTACCGATTAAATAAAAAGTGGAATCTACATTAGTAACCCAATCTCGTATAGCCTCATTTATGGCATCCTTTAATGTCTTGCTCCCAGAATCAACGGACCGTACTTCCGCCCCAAGAAGCTTCATGCGAAACACGTTTAAGGCTTGCCTCCGTATATCCTCCGATCCCATGTACACGATGCAATCCAACCCAAGCATTGCACAGACAGTTGCCGTGGCTACTCCATGTTGACCAGCCCCAGTTTCCGCGATAATACGTTGCTTACCCATTCTTTTGGCTAGTAACCCCTGCCCCAAGGCATTATTGATTTTATGGGCACCAGTGTGAGCAAGGTCTTCCCTTTTAATATAAATTTTTGCCCCACCAAGTTTTTGGGTAAGATTTTTAGCAAAATAGAGGTCGGTAGGGCGCCCTACAAAATTATTTAAGAGGGAGGAAAGTTCACTTTGAAAATTCTCATCCGTTTGAGATTCCTTATAGGCTATCTCTAACTCGTGTATTGCAGGCATAAGGGTCTCAGGAACGAACCGTCCCCCATAATTCCCATATCGACCTAATTCATCGGGTAGATCTTGCTTAGTCACCATTTAAATATTGCTTCCGATAGTAATTGAACATTATTCAACTAATAAAATTTATCCTTAATTATATGTTTATCGTCACAGGTGGTACAAAAAAAGGTGGCAGAAGATGGCAAACAATTGTGCAGGTCAATACATATTCACGAATAATCAAAAACTATTTGATTCGTAAAGCAAGGTAGCGCTTGGGATCAAATATCTACTTTTTAACTGCTATGATATCAAGCCAGTTGCGTGGAACATGTGTTAGTTCCATCTCCTGGTATGTCTGCCTAACTCCCTCTTGCAATGCCGCAGAAGCTTCCTTCATGGGAACACCAGGCATAGTACCTTCGATGAAATCTGAAAATCCGCTGATATCTAGCCAACCCTCTATGGGTACGGGTACAGTATCAATCTCTTGTTTTATCACCGTTAGCCCGTTACGTTCCATGAGCACACTATAATCTTCAGGGGTTAGTTGCTTTCTCGATTGAACCTTGGCCGACCTCTGAGGTTTGAGACCATATTCTCTCCTCAGTATACGCATCGCCTTGAACATCCATTTGCTATAGAAAGCCCGCGAGTCCTCGTGTTGGCCACCATCATAGAATGAGGTATTAAATGCAAATTTACCTCCTGTCCTAAGCGAGTTGGCAATATCTGAAACAACTGCGTCTTTATCTGGAACGTAATGGATCGCATTACAGAAAACCACTGTGTCTACAGATTCTTTTACGGCTTCTGAAACATTCTCGACACCTAGTTGGACATATTTGACAGCATTGTTGGAAATATCTCGCAACTCTTCCATTGCCGTCTTGAGTGCGATAGAAGAATGGTCTAGCGCAATTACTGCTGTGTCTCTTGTACGATTGATTCTCTCAAGAATCAATCTAGTAACTCCACCAGCACCACAGGCGAGATCAACAACCCTTTTATCGGAGGCCACATCAGCCATGTCCACAAGTCTAGCATTCAAAGTGGAATAAAACTCATTTTTTGAAAAAGTCGCAAATGTAAATTCATTGCTATTCATAAAGCTTGCCCCAATGCTCCACCGTATAGCCCTTAGTGAAGTAAACCAGTAGGAGCATTATATATCAGATTATCGTTTGAAAACACATATTGGTAGCGCTTTTAAGGAACCATCAAACTTATCGATATAGTTTTCAGATCACCCTTCTTTTTGTTCATCGGGACGAAACACTGTTAAGACAACAGCAGTGCCCACAAGGCACGCGCCTAAGGTAAAGGCCCACTTTATTCCCTGGACAAATGATTCCATCAGTTCGATTCTATCTTGAGTAAGTGTAGTTCCCATGTCCATATTCATTAGCGTAGAAAGATCAGGGTCGAATCCCATTGAAGTCATACTTAACACAACCATTGTTGTTCCTACCGCTATGCCACTTAGGTTCCCAGAAGTTCTAACCATGTTTACAAGGGCAGATACAACGCCATACCGATGTTGGCCAGCCACATTCATTACAGCAGTAGTATTAGGAGCTCCGAAAGTACCATTTCCTGCTCCTAGTAAAATCATTCCCACTGAAACCAGAATTGGACTTGAGTCTACTTCAAGCCTCGTAAAGATTATTACTCCTAGCGTCCAGTACAAGAGACCAATTACCGCTAGCCATTTTGTTCCCCATCTGTCAGAAAGCTTCCCACTAAGAGGGCTAGCCACAGCCATCATTACGGAAGCCGGTGCAAGAAACAATGCCGCTTTAGCCTCCGTGATACCCAGAATTTGAACGAGGTAAAAAGGCATCAGGAAATATGCAGG
>VFFS01000035.1 GCA_009392815.1 SAR202 cluster bacterium | reverse complement strand
AATGATCACGCCATTTGACGAAGAAGGGAATATTGACTTTCCTCAAGCCAGAAAACTGGCAAAGGGCCTGACACAGTCAGGAACAGATGGCCTAGTCATAGGGGGTACAACTGGGGAGTCCCCGTCAATGTCTGATGAAGAAAAAATTCAATTATTTGCCGAAATAAAGGAAGAAGTTGGAAACACGGCTTCTGTCATAGCTGGCACTACTGATAATAACCATCGTAAATCCATAGAATTATCCCAGGAAGCAGAGAAGGTTGGTGTAGATGGGCTTCTCCTAACGGTACCCGCATACAACAAACCACCACAAGAAGGTCTATACCAAAACTTTAAGGCTATTTCAGAGGCAACATCACTACCAGGTTTACTCTACAATGTTCCGTCGAGGACTTCTCTGAATATGGACGTAGACACAACCTTAAGACTTGCAGAAATTGACAGTATCGTTGGTGTAAAAGAAGCCTCAAGTGATTATGGTCAAATTACGCGCATAATAGATGGAGCACCCGATGGATTCGATGTTTGGTCAGGAAATGACGACGAAACCTTCCCAATAATGTGTGTTGGTGGTTACGGGATAGTCAGTGTTGCATCAAACCTTTATGGAAACCAAATTAAAAATATGATGGGGCAAATACTTGAAGGAAACATTGAGGAAGCTGCAAATACCCATAAAAGGTTGCTTCCAATATTTAACGCCTTATTCTGGGTAACAAACCCTATTCCCATCAAATATGCAGTTAACCGAGCTGGATTCAACGCAGGAAAAAACAGGTTGCCTCTGTGTGACCCTGACGAGGCATTCACTAGTAAATTTGACCCAGTGATGGACAATTACGAAGTCGACCTACCGATCGATTAGCAAAACACACAAGCAGGTCAAACGATAAACTGATTTAAAGAATTTTTTAAATCACCGAATTGGGCATTATAGTCTGATCTCTATGTGGACCCGTGGATATTATATCTACCTTGCAATTTATCAGTTCTTCCAAACGGTCAACATAAATTTTGGCATTAGCTGGCAGCTTACTTATATCCGACACTCCCGCTGTGGGTTCGTCCCATCCAGTCAAGGTCTCATAAATGGGCAGACACCTTTCAAGGGCTGCCACACCCCCTGGGGGCTCATCTAGAACCTCTCCATCAAGCTCATAAGAAGTGCAGACATCAAGCGATTCAAATCCATCAAGTACGTCCAGTCGAGTTATCACAGCAGACGTATACCCATTTATCCTAGTGCTATAACGGGCAGCGACTCCGTCAAACCATCCCACCCTTCTGGGTCTTCCCGTCGTGGTGCCAAATTCCTTTGCAAGAGTCCTAATTTCTTCCCCGATCTCATTAAATAATTCTGTTGGGAATGGGCCTGAGCCGACTCGTGTGTTATATGCCTTGAACACTCCCAAAACCGTAGTTATATTCTGAGGTTGTATCGCTAGACCAGTACTTGCCCCTCCTATAGTTGGATTGGAAGAAGTGACGTAAGGATAGGTACCATGATCAAGGTCCAATAAAATGCCTTGAGCTCCCTCTAATACAACGTTCCCTCCCCGATCCAAAGTATCATTAACATACCTTCCTGCAGGACCTATGAACGGCCTAAGTCTTTCTGACCAAAGTTTACATTTTTCAAACAGCTCATCTGACGACACAGGATCAGACTCATATACCTTTGTTATGACCTTATTGGTAAAGGTCAAAACGTCTTCAAGGCGTTCATGAAGTGTATCTAAATCCAATAAGTCCGCTGCTCGAATCCCCGTTCGAGAGGTCTTATCACTGTAGGCGGGACCAATCCCCTTGCCGGTAGTCCCTATAGCAGAAATACCGCGAGCCGACTCAGCCAAGGTATCCAATATTATGTGGTATGGCATTATTAAGTGAGCTCGCTCACTTATGATCAATCGATCATCAACCCTTATACCTGCTTGAGCTAAAGATTCAATTTCTTCTATCAAAACATCCGGGTCAACCACGGTTCCATTGCCAATAACATTCATCACATCTTCTCTAAAGACTCCGCAAGGAATGATATGTAGGCTAAAGTCCCCTAAATCATTAATTACTGTATGGCCAGCATTGTTCCCACCAGAGAAACGAGCAACCACGTCAGCATTACTTGCAAGGAAATCAATTATTTTCCCCTTCCCTTCATCCCCCCATTGGGCTCCAAGAACCGCATAAGCAGGCATGTAATGCCCTCCTGTTACACTGCACATAAACAGCCCGCTCACCAGACCCAATCATCATTGAAGGGTTAGCGTCGGGCAAAAAAATTTCTCCTCAAAAACAGTACGCAACTTCCCGTCGCGAACCCAGAATTGGGAGATTCGTAAGGAGTATATCAGACTACTCAACAGTCACCACGGTTCCTGTGCTATTCTTTCAGAAATTTCCATAAAAGTTTTATAGCTTGTTTTCGGTACCATATTAACTCTTCAGAACTTAACTCCACATCTCTAATATCTTCCGTGTAGTCATATCCACCTAGAGACGAGGGGCCAGGCATAATATCGATAGCCAACTCTCGTATATTTCCTGAGGGCGTAACAACCAAACATCCCCTATCGGGTGTGTCGGGCATAGGCTCCAACTCCACGGCATGTATCGTATCCATTCCCATAAATCCGGGAAAGACATCTAAAAGATCTATAATTTCTTCTATTAGTGTTAACAGTTCTTCACAGCTGAGATAATTGAGCGCCTCTATCCGTTGAGATAGGTCGTCAGGCGTGCTTTTGTGACTAGACATAATTGACACTCCTGTAATCTGGATACTATTATTTAACTCCTAAGAGACTAGCACGGCAACGTAGCTCAGGGGTTAGAGCGGGCGCTTCATAAGCGCTAGGTCGCTGGTTCAAATCCAGCCGTTGCCAGAGATCTCCGGCGTTCCGGTTCCCCCGGCTGAATTGCAGCTAAGGGCGGTTAGCTCAGCTGGTTAGAGCGCCTGCCTCACACGCAGGAGGTCAGAGGTTCGAGTCCTCTATCGCCCACCACGCTACCGGATTGAACGGGCTGGATGAGCATAACGCTGGTGACAAATGCCGAAGTGGCGGAATGGCAGACGCGCTACGTTCAGGACGTAGTATCCGTAAGGGTGTGTGGGTTCAAATCCCTCCTTCGGCACCAACCTCCTAAATTCGTCCTGTTTTGTTCCTAATGTTCGATGTTCTGCTGCCGTAAACCAGCCTTGTGCTTCCTGACATCTCTATTCACGTACCGTCATAATCTTGTCTCGCTACAACTACTACAATTCCTAACGACTGTCGGTCAAAATGGTACTATCAGGCCAATACTTAACTGGGAACAAATTGGGCTCATGTGATGGTAATTCATCTCAGATTATGCCTTTATGAATAAGAAAAAATAAGCGAAGGATCCATGAATGGCACACTACCGAAGTTCTATAAATAACTATGAATTATTTGATTTAGGTGACTTTGAATTCCAATCTGGATCAATTCTACCTAGTGCAAAATTGGCCTATAAAACTTTGGGCCGTTTGAATGAAGATAAAAGTAACGTAATTCTTCTAACTCATCCTGTCACTGGAACACATGAAAATGCAATAGCAATTCATTTAGAAGGGGAAGATAGAGCCATAACCCCAGATGAACATTTTATAATCGCCCCCAACATGTTTGGGAACGGATTATCTTCCTCCCCATCTAATACTTCAGACCCATTCAATGGCCCAAATTTTCCTAGGGTAACAATTTACGACAATGTTAAAGCTCAACATAAGCTGGTCACTGAGGGGTTAGGTATTGCGAAACTTGAGTTAGTAACTGGGTTCTCAATGGGTGGGCTGCAAGCTTTTCATTGGGCTGCCATGTTTCCGGAAATGGTGGAATGTTTTGTCCCAATATGTGGTACGGCAAAATGTTCTGGCCACAATTGGTTGTTTCTTGAAAGCCTTGCCGTTGCTATTGGCACTGATCCAGTTTTCA